>JAFAQO010000723.1 GCA_019246375.1 Mycobacterium sp.
TGTTCGACCACGTAACCCCGGCCATGTCGATCTACACCGACGAGATCTTCGGACCAGTGCTGTGCATGGTTCGGGCCCACGACTACGAAGAGGCGTTGCGGCTGCCGTCAGAGCACGAGTACGGCAACGGCGTCGCGGTTTTCACCCGCGACGGCGACACCGCCCGCGACTTCACTTCACGGGTGCAGGTTGGGATGGTGGGTGTCAACGTGCCGATCCCGGTGCCGGTGGCCTACCACACCTTCGGCGGTTGGAAGCGCTCTGGCTTCGGCGACCTCAACCAGCACGGCCCAGCGTCGATCCAGTTCTACACCAAGGTCAAGACCGTCACATCGCGGTGGCCGTCAGGCATCAAGGACGGCCCCGAATTCGTCATCCCCACAATGGAGTAACTCGTCGATGCAATTTTTCCATTTGGACGACGACGAGCGGGTGATTACCGAGACGGCGGCGTCTTTCGCCAACAAACGTCTCGCGCCGTACGCGCTGGAGTGGGATGCCACCAAGCATTTTCCGGTGGACGTGCTGCGCGAGGCGGCTGAGCTTGGCATGGCCGCAATCTACTGCCGCGACGATGTGGGTGGCAGCGGCCTGCGCCGACTCGACGGGGTGCGCATTTTCGAACAGTTGGCGATCGCCGATCCGACGACCGCCGCGTTTCTGTCGATCCACAACATGTGCGCCTGGATGATCGACACCTTCGGCACGGAGGAACAGCGAAAAATCTGGGTGCCCAGGCTGGCCGCGATGGACGTCATCGCCAGCTACTGCCTGACCGAGCCCGGCGCCGGGTCCGACGCAAGCGCATTGCGCACCCGCGCCGTCAAACACGGCGGTGACTACGTGCTCGACGGGGTCAAGCAGTTCATTTCGGGGGCGGGAGCTTCGGATGTGTATGTGGTGATGGCTCGCACCGGAGCAGAAGGTGCCCGCGGCATCTCGGCTTTCGTCGTCGAAAAGGGCACCCCCGGACTGAGTTTCGGTGCCCACGAAGAGAAAATGGGCTGGAATGCGCAACCAACGGCGCAGGTCGTGTTCGAGGGGGTGCGGGTGCCTGCCGACGCGATGCTGGGTGGAGCCGACGGCGAAGGTGCCGGCTTCGGCATCGCGATGAAAGGCCTCAACGGGGGACGCATCAACATCGCAGCGTGCTCGCTTGGCGGGGCGCAGGCCGCGTTCGATAAAGCCGGGTCTTATCTTCGGGAGCGGCAGGCGTTCGGCGCCGCCCTGCTGGACGAGCCGACGATCCGGTTTACCCTTGCCGATATGGCCACCGCACTGGAAACGTCGCGGATGTTGTTGTGGCGAGCGGCGACTGCGCTGGACAGCGACGCTGCGGACAAGGTCGAGCTGTGCGCGATGGCCAAACGGTATGTCACCGACGTCTGTTTCGACGTCGCGGACAAGGCGCTGCAGTTGCATGGCGGTTATGGCTATCTGCGCGAGTACGGCCTGGAGAAGATCGTCCGCGACCTGCGAGTACACCGGATCCTGGAAGGGACCAACGAAATCATGCGGGTGGTCATCGGCCGGGCCGAGGCCGCGCGGGTCCGCGCCGGCGCGTAGGAGGGCTAGCAGGTGGCGACAATCGCGTTCTTGGGGCTGGGCAACATGGGCGGGCCGATGTCCGCGAATCTGGTTGCGGGCGGCCACATTGTGCGTGGCTTCGATCCGGTGCCTGCGGCGGCAGCTGTTGCCGCGGCAAAGGGTGCCGCGGTGTTCGACAGTGCCGGCGACGCGGTCAGTGAGGCCGATGTCGTGATCACCATGTTGCCCAATGGCGACGTGGTCAAGCGCTGCTACGCCGAAATCCTGCCCGCTGCACCCCCAGGTGCGCTGTTCATCGACAGCTCGACGATCTCGGTCGACGACGCCCGCGAGGTACATGCGTTGGCCGGCTCGCACGGCTTTGTCCAGCTTGACGCGCCGGTCTCCGGCGGGGTGCGCGGCGCCTTCGCCGGCACCTTGGCGTTCATGGTCGGCGGCGACGAGTCCGCGTTGGAGCAGGCGCGGCCGGTGCTGGAGCCGATGGCCGGCAAGGTCATTTACTGCGGCGGGCCCGGTGCAGGTCAGGCCGCCAAGGTCTGCAACAACATGGTGCTGGCCGTGCACCAGATCGTCATCGGCGAGGCGTTCGTGTTGGCCGAGAAGCTGGGGCTGTCGGCGCAATCGTTGTTCGACGTCATCACCGGCGCAACCGGCAACTGCTGGGCGGTACATACCAACTGCCCCGTGCCTGGCCCGGTGCCGACGTCACCGGCTAACAATGGCTTCAAGCCGGGCTTCGCGACGGCGCTGATGAATAAGGACCTGGGTTTGGCGATGGATGCGGTCGCCTCGACCGGCGCGGCTGCGCCCTTGGGCAGCCATGCCGCCGACATCTATGCCAAGTTCGCGGTCGACCACGGCCACGAAGATTTCAGCGCGGTGATCGAGGTGCTGCGCGGCGGTTAGGCAGCTTGAGATCGCCTTTGCTGAATCCACCATCGCCGGTGCAGCTGCCGGCAGCCGGCGGCCGACAGCGGTTCGCCGCCGGTGTAGCCCGAACGGACTGCAGCGGCGTCGGTGAACTGATGTCCGGCGGCATATCCGTTGGTGACCAGCACAGTTGGCAGCCCAGCGGTGCTCGCCACTCGCAATCCGCGGTCCGAACCCCCGATCGCCAGTGCGCTCTCGGGTGCTATTCCAAGCTCCCACAAGGCAAGCCGATACAACTCGACGTCGCAGCCGGGTTGGTCTAAGTCATCACCGCTCACGATGGTCTCGACGAGCCCCTCACCAATCACCTGCCGGACCAGCGTCTGCGTACAGTCCCGATCGCGGGTACTCACCACGGCGACCCAGATGCCGGCGACGAACAGGCTCATGACCAGGTCGGTGAGGCCGGCTTTGGGCGCGAGGTCGTCGTCGCTGCGTTCGATGTCGGCCAGCGCGGTGTCCGCGTCGAAAATCACCGCACGCAAGGGGTGCACTTCGGCGTCAACCGGACGCGCCCGGTCCCACCAGAACGTCCGCGTCGGTGCCTGCGCCCCCATCCTCCGCATGCAGGTAGCTTTCCGGTACGCAGCGCAGGAGGCGTCCCCCATTAGGGGGATTGGCATGACGATTTCGCTTTATGGTGTTGCCATGGCGGAAACCGAACTGGCCACTGAACCTGTTCGGCTCGTGCTCGTCGATGACCACGAGATGGTCATCGAAGGTCTCAAGGCGATGCTTGCCGCATTCAAGGACAGGGTGCAGGTGGTCGGGCAGGCGGTCGGTGCCGAACGCGCGATCAGCGTCATTGAGGACCTGCAACCTGACATCGTGCTGTGCGATGTTCGCATGCAAGGTTCCAGCGGATTGGACCTGTGCCTGGAGCTGCGCGAACGCGACCCCGATCGCAAGGTTGTCATGTTGTCGGTTTACGACGATGAGCAATACCTGTTCCAGGCGTTGCGGGTCGGCGCGAGCGGCTACCTGTTGAAG
>JAFAQO010000372.1 GCA_019246375.1 Mycobacterium sp.
GCGATGGTGCTGGCCGACGCGTTGTCCCGCACCTGCTTGCACGGCGTGCGTACCAATCGGGATCTGCTGGTCAATGTGCTGCGGCATCCGGCGTTCCTGGACGGGGCAACAGATACCGCATTCTTCGACACCCACGGGCTGGCCGCGTTGTCGGCGCCGTTGGCCGATGCCGCGGCGGTGCGGCTGTCGGCTATCGCGGCCGCGCTTGCCGACGCTGCATACAACCGTTCGTCCGCCCCGGTGCTCGGTTCGATTCCCAGCGGCTGGCGCAACCTTCCTTCGGGCTACCAGGCCAAGCTGTATCGCGATGACGAGGGCCACGAGCACCGGGTCGAATATCGCTTCACCAGGGGCGGTTTGGTCCTGCCCAGCGACGAGTCGGTGCGGTTGGTCTCGTATAGCGCCGACGACGTCGTGCTCGTCGACTGCGCGGTGGCGTGCCGCTTCGCGGTCGCACGATACGGTGGCGAAATCTACGTCGACTCGCCGCGCGGGCCCGTGCACTTGGTCGCATTGCCGCGCTTCCCCGAGCCCGGTTCGGCTCTCCAGCAGGGCTCGCTGTTGGCACCAATGCCCGGCAGCGTCATTCGGGTCGGCGCCCAAGTCGGCGACGCCGTCACCGCCGGCCAGCCGCTGGTCTGGCTGGAAGCGATGAAGATGGAACACACGATTACCGCGCCGACCGACGGCGTGCTGGCGGAACTCGACGTCAGCCCCGGCCAGCAGGTCGAGGTCGGCGCCGTCCTAGCCCGGGTAGAAGCGGGCCTGGAATAGTACGTGCAGCAGAAGGAGACCCACAACCGTGACCGACACGAGTTTCATCGAAAGCGAAGAACGCCAGGCGCTGCGCAAGGCGGTGGCCGCCCTGGTGTCCAACTACGGCCAGGAGTACTACCTGGAAAAGGCCCGCGCACACCAACACACCGACGAACTATGGAATGAGGCAGGCAAACTGGGCTTCCTCGGAGTGAACCTGCCCGAACAGTACGGCGGCGGCGGCGCCGGCATGTACGAGCTCTCGCTGGTCATGGAGGAGATGGCCACCGCAGGCTGCGGCCTGCTGATGATGGTGGTGTCACCGGCCATCAACGGCACCATCATTTCCAAATTCGGCACCGACGAGCAGAAACAGCGCTGGTTGCCCGGCATCGCCGACGGCTCGATCACGATGGCGTTCGCGATCACCGAGCCCGACGCCGGATCCAACTCGCACAAGATCACCACCACAGCCCGTCGTGACGGCAGCGACTGGATCCTTTCCGGCCAGAAGGTTTACATCTCCGGCGTCGACCAGGCGCAGGCGGTCCTGGTGGTCGGCCGCACCGAGGAGACCAAGACCGGCAAGCTGCGCCCGGCGCTGTTCGTGGTCCCCACCGACGCAACCGGTTTCACCTACAACCCGATTGAAATGGAATTAGTCAGCCCTGAAAGGCAATTCTCAGTCTTCATCGACGATGTCCGGTTGCCGTCCGATGCGTTGGTGGGTTCCGAGGACGCAGCGATCGCGCAGTTGTTCGCGGGCCTGAATCCCGAGCGGATCATGGGCGCGGCCAGTGCGGTCGGCATGGGACGGTTCGCGATCAATAAGGCCACCGACTATGTCAAGACCCGGAAGGTATGGGGTATCCCGATCGGCGCCCACCAAGGGCTCTCACATCCGTTGGCGCAGAATCACATAGAGGTCGAGCTGGCCAGGCTGATGATGCAGAAGGCGGCGACGCTCTACGACAGCGGCGACGACATGGGTGCCGCCGAATGCGCCAACATGGCGAAATACGCGGCGGGTGAGGCGTCGACGCGAGCGGTCGACCAGGCCGTGCAGTCGCTCGGCGGCAACGGCTTGACTAAGGAGTACGGTATCGCCGCAGCGCTGGCGGCCTCCCGGTTGTCGCGGATCGCACCGGTGAGCCGGGAGATGGTGCTCAACTTCATCGCGCAGACGTCGCTGGGCCTGCCGCGGTCCTACTGATGGACAAGCTGGTCGAATACGCAGGCTCGACGGACACCGGAAAACCCTATGCCCGGCTGACGCTCGACTCTCCGCATAACCGGAACGCGCTGTCGACCGCGCTGGTCCGCCAACTGCATCAGGGCCTGCGGGACGCGGCCGCCGATTCTGCGGTCCGCGCAGTGGTGCTCGGCCACACCGGAGGCACCTTTTGTGCTGGCGCGGATCTCGCTGAGGCCGCGGGGGGCGACCCGTTCGACATGGCCGCCGACCGGGCCCGCGAGCTTGCCGCGCTGTTGCGCAACATCGTCGAGTCGCCGCTGCCGGTGATTGCGGCCATCGACGGCCATGTTCGCGCCGGCGGAATGGGCTTGGTCGGTGCCTGCGATATTGCGGTCGCGGGTCCGCGCAGCACTTTCGCGCTCACCGAGGCAAGGATCGGGGTGGCACCGGCGATCATCTCGCTGACTTTGCTACCCAAAATGTCGGCCCGCGCCGCGGCGCGCTACTTCCTAACCGGCGAGACGTTCAGCGCCATCGACGCCGCCGCGATCGGG
>JAFAQO010000426.1 GCA_019246375.1 Mycobacterium sp.
CACGGCATCTGCATGAACAGCTCCACCGGCGGGAACGGAATGTGCAGGAAGAAGCCGATGGTCAGGTCGGGCCGCAGGTCCCGCAGCATCTTGGGGACGAGTTGCAGCTGGTAGTCCTGCACCCACACGGTGGCGCCGGCGGCGGCCGCGCGTGAGGCGGCTTCAGCGAACCGGCGGTTGACGTCGACGTAGCGGTCCCACCATTCACGGTGGTACATGGGTTTGACGATGACGTCGTGGTACAGCGGCCACAGGGTGGCGTTAGAGAAGCCCTCGTAGTATTGAGCGACGTCCTCGGCGCTCAGCCGCACCGGGTAAAGCTGCAGGCCTTCCTCGACGATCGGTGCTTCATCCACTCCAACGTCGCCGTCTGTGATTCCGGGCCAACCGATCCAGGCCCCGCGCCGTCGGCGCAACAGCGGCTCTAACGCGGTGACCAGCCCGCCGGGACTGCGTTTCCAGGTGGTCGTCCCGTCGGGAAGCCGCTCCATGTCAATCGGCAGTCGATTGGCGACCACCACAAAGTCGGAGTTCCGGTAGCCGGCAGCCTCTGCTCCCTGGGAAACCACTTATGTCTCGAGTTTCGCCGGTCCAATGCCGAGCATCGACAAGAAAATCCGGCACTCGTCGGCGTCGTTCGCGTATGCGGCCACGACGCGCCTGGCCTGGCGTGCGGTGCTGTCGGCCAGCGGTTCCACATCGCCGATTTCTGCTGGGTCAGATTTTGCGGGCATGACACAACTGTAGGCGAAGCGTGCTTTGCGCAGGTGACCAGCGTCCGACCCACCGCAGCAGGCGCGACGGACGGGCCGTAATGTGCAGTTCGTCGGATCTGCATCGAACGCAAGTGAGGTGGCGAATGGCAGTCCACGACGATGTGGGAACCAGGGCGGTCAACGCCGATGCCGACGATCTGGTGGCCTACGAAACCCTCGACGAGGGCCGGATCGCCCGGATCTGGCTCAACCGGCCCGAGGCACACAACGCGCAGAGCCGAACACTGCTGGTTCAGCTCGATGAGGCGTTTCTGCGCGCCGAGGCCGACGACGGCGTTCGGGTCGTGATCCTTGCGGCACGCGGCAAGAACTTTTCCGCCGGTCACGATCTGGGTTCTGAGGCGGCGATGCTGGAGCGGAAACCTGGGCCGACGCAGCACCCGACCTTTCGTTCGCACGGCGCCACCCGCGAGCCGATCGCCGAGAAGACGTTTTTGCAAGAGTGGCACTTCTTCTTCCAAAACACCTGCCGCTGGCGCGATCTCCGGAAAATCACCATCGCCCAGGTTCAGGGCAACGCCATTTCGGCGGGCCTGATGTTGATCTGGGCATGCGATCTGATCGTGGCCGCCGACAACGCCAAGTTCAGCGACGTGGTTGCGGTGCGCATGGGTATGCCTGGCGTCGAATACTACGCACACCCATGGGAACTCGGGCCTCGTAAAGCCAAAGAGCTCCTGCTGACCGGGGATTCGTTGGACGCCGACGAAGCCTACCGGCTCGGCATGGTGTCCAAGGTCTTCCCGCTTGACGAGTTGGAGGATAAGACGTTGGAGTTCGCGCGGCGTATCGCCGAGCGACCCACCATGGCGGCGCTGCTGATCAAAGACTCAGTGAACGGCGCTTCCGACGCGATGGGGTTCACCGAGGCGCTGCGGCACGCGTTTCACATTCACGAGCTGGGACACGCGCACTGGGCGGCGCGCAACGAGAACCGATTCCCGGTCGGGCTACCGCCCGACGTTGAAGACTGGCGCGAGGCGAAGCCGTCCAAGGTGGCCCGCCGCGACACGCCTTAGAGCAGCATCGGTCAATTCGTGTCACAGGAGTCTCTCTAAGCGGCGATAGCCGTTGTGCCCGCCTTTCCAGCGCACTCCTGGTTCCCGGCGGCTCCTGTGACCTATGTGATTCGATGATGAGAACCTGTCTCAGTTTGGCGTGAGGGGCTGGCGTGCAGCTTTCGTTCAGAGACCGTAGCTACCTGGTCACCGGTGGCGGCAGTGGAATCGGCAAGGCGGTATCCGCCGGGCTGGTCGCGGCCGGTGCCGCCGTGACGATCATCGGTCGCGATGCCTACCGGTTGGCGACGGCCGCGGAAGCGATTGAGGGGCTCAAGGGTGCCGGTGGCGCGATCCGCTACGAGCCCGCCGACGTCACCGACGAAGACGAAATCGCACGGGTCATCGAGGCCGCGACGGCTTGGCATGGCCGGCTGCAAGGCGTGGTGCATTGTGCCGGCGGCTCGGAGACAATCGGGCCGATCACCCAGATCGACTCGGAGGCGTGGCGGCGCACTGTCGACCTGAACGTCAACGGCACCATGTACGTGCTCAAACACGCCGCACGCGAATTGGTCCGTGGCGGTGGCGGATCGTTCGTCGGGATTTCGTCGATCGCGGCGAGCAACACCCACCGCTGGTTCGGTGCCTACGGGGTGACCAAGTCAGCGGTCGACCATCTGATGATGTTGGCCGCCGACGAGCTCGGCCCCTCTTGGGTGCGCGTCAACGGGATCCGTCCGGGGCTGATCCGCACCGACCTTGTTGCGCCAGTGATTGATTCGCCGGAACTGAGTGGCGACTACCGGATCTGCACCCCCCTGCCGCGGGTCGGTGAGGTTGAGGACGTCGCCAACCTGGCGATGTTTTTGCTCAGCGATGCCGCCAGTTGGATTACCGGCCAAGTCATCAACGTTGACGGAGGGCACAAGTTGCGGCGCGGTCCAGACTTCACCGCCATGCTGGAACCGGTGTTCGGCGCCGACGGGTTACGCGGAGTGGTGTGAGGTTGTGCCGGCGTCCCGGGTGGCGAGCGTGGCGATCGCCGACCAGTCCAAGTGCCCACCCCCGGTGGCCAGCAGCGTGAGGAAGCGATCGCGCAGCAAGCTGGCGACTGGCAGCGGCACCGCCAACTCCTCGGCGGCGGTGAGCGTCAACCGGATGTCCTTGAGCCCCAGTGCGGCGGCGAATCCGGCCGGCTCGAATTCCTGCCGGGCGATCAGCCCGCCGTAGGTCTGATATGCCGGGGCGCTGAACAAGGTTGACGTGAGGATGTCGACGTACTGCAGCGCGTCCACACCACCTTTGGTGATTAGCGTGATCGCCTCGCCGAGCGACTCGATGACCGACGCGATCAGGAAATTGCCGGACAACTTCACCAGGTTGGCGGCGTGTGGCGCTTCGGAAACCACGAAGCTTCGCTGGCTGATTGCGTCGAATAGCGGAGTCAGCGGCTGAAGTACTTGTGGTGCACCCGCGGCGACGACGAAAAGCTTTGCGGCAGCGGCTGCCTCGGGCCGGCCGAACACCGGCGCGGCTACGTATCGCTGTCCGGCGTCGGCGTGCGCCGAATTGAGGCGCTTGGACAAGTCGACGCTGATTGTGCTCGACGAGATATGCGTCCCGCCCGGTCCCAGCGAAGCCAGAATACCGTTTTCGCCGAACGCGACATCCTGTACCGCCTTATCGTCGGCCAGCATCGTGACCACGACATCACCGCGGCAGGTGTCCGCGATGTTGCCCGCCGGCGTCGCGCCCTGCTGGACCAGCGCGTCCATCTTGGCAGTGGAGCGGTTGTAGACCGTGACCGTGTGGCCGGCCTTGACGAGGTTGGCGGCCATGCCGCGGCCCATGTTCCCGAGTCCGATGAATCCGATATCCATGGCCTCCACCATGCCGTGTTTTTCTGTGCGTCGGTGGTGAAAGATGTGCTGAGGCCACAGCTATGACGGGAGTGCACATGAAGCGACTGGAAGGCAATCGAATCCTGGTGACCGGCGCCGCGTCGGGAATCGGGCAGGCCACCGCGCTGCGCCTGCTGGACGAGGGTGCCGTGGTGGCCGCCGCCGACATTGCGGTGCTGGACAAGACACGCGCCCGGGCGGACGAGGCGGGGTCCAGTGACCGCCTGACCACGATCGAGATGAATGTCGAAAGCGAAGAATCTGTGGTCGGCGGGGTGCGGTCGGCAGTCGACAGGCTGAGTGGGCTGGACGCGGTGGTCAACGCGGCCGGCATGTTGCGCGCTGCGCATACTCACCAAATGAGCGTTGATCAGTGGAATCAGATCATCGCGGTTAACTTGACCGGCACCTTCCTGGTGGTCCGCGAGGCGCTGCCCAGCCTGTTGAAGAATTCCCCCAGCGCGATCGTGAACTTCAGTTCCACCGCAGCCTCGTTCGCGCATCCCTACATGGCGGCCTACGCCGCGAGTAAGGGCGGTATCCAGTCCTTCACCCATGCGCTCGCGCTTGAATACGGCAGTCAAGGATTGCGCGCAGTGTGCGTCGCGCCGGGGAGCATCAAATCTGGAATCACCGATGCCACAGCCGGTTACATTCCGATCGACGCCGATTGGTCGCTCTTCGGCAGGCTTTCGCCGATCATGCCCACCACCCTGGAATCCAGCGGAGCCGGGATGGGTGACCCCGCAGCCGTCGCCGGGGTGGTCGCCATGCTCGTCTCCGACGACGGTGCGTTCATCACCGGCACCGAAATCCGGATCGACGGCGGTACGCATGCGTGATGCCTGGTGTGCGCTATCCGGTTGCAGCGCTTAATTCACACAGGGCAGTCCGCCGCTGTCGATGGGTTTGCCCTGATCTGGGGTCGGCTCGGTGGAGGTGGCGGCGTGTGATCCGTATGAGTTGGAAGTCGTTGTGATCGGGGTAGTTTCAGCTTCGGACGGCACCGAATAATTGTCGTCGACGACGACCTTGACGTGTCCAGCTTTGACTGCTGAATTTTGCCGGTGCGGGGCGTCGATACCGAGCAGCGCGGCCAGATTCTGGGCGTCGGTTGCGGCGCCCGGCCCATAGTCGATTGCGGTGCTGGCCGGGTCGCCGCCGGCGCGGTCACGTACCTCGCCGATGGTGTAACCATGTTGCTTGAGCGTGTGGGACACCTGACTGGCCAGTCCCGACATGCCGCCGGCGTTGATCACGTCGACGAGAGTCGACGGATTCGGCGCGATGGTTGTGGTCGTCGGGCTGCTGGACGCGCTATCGCCGAATGCGGCGGCGATTTGGGCCTTGATCGCGGTTGGGTCAACGATGTTGACATCTTGACCGTTGATCGAGTCGTAACGCACCACCGGCAGCGTCCGGAACTCGACACCGCCGTCGGCCAGCGCCGCCATTCGCCGGAACTGGTCTTCGTCCCAGCCGGCGGAAAGCACAATGTCTTTGCGTGCCACCGCGATCAGGCTCTTGAGCTTGCTCAAATCGGTGAATGTGCCGGAGTTCTCGAGCTGGTGCATCACCGACAACAAAAACGCCTGCTGGCGGTGGGTGCGGTCGAGGTCACCGTTTTTCAGGCCGTGGCGCTGCCGCACGAACGCCAGTGCTTGTGCGGCGTCGAGCGTCTGGCGACCGGCGGGAAAGTCGGCGCCGGAATAGGAGTCATATACCGCGCGCCTCAGACACACCTGCACGCCTTCCAGGCTCTGCGTCAGATCGTAGAAACCGGCCAGATTGACTTCGGCGAAGTAGTCGATCGGGACCCCGGTCAGGTTACGTACTGCTCGCAACGTCGCTGCCCGGCCCGCCTCGCGGCCGCGTGTTTCCAGTTCTTTCTGGTCGCTCACACCCTGGTTGCTGAGCTTCTGCTCGACGTATTGCTTGGTGAGGCCGTAGGCCTCCTTGATCTTGATGTGCTTATACCCCGGTACTCCGCTGAAGGGCACCCAGTCGTCGCGGGGAATGGAGAAAGCGATGACCCGGTTGTCGGCCCCGACATGGACGAGGATCAGCGTGTTCGTGTTGTATCCGCCCGCGTCGGAGTCGCCGGCGTGCAGCTGGTCCAAGATCGCTGCCGGAAGCTCCTTGCCGTCCTGGTCTTTGCGCGAGTCCAGCCCGATGAGGAGGATGTTCATCTCGTCGCCGCTGGATCGCGGATCGTCTGCGCCCAGCGCCTCCGAGACGGTGATCCCGCCCAGCGCGCCGTGAGCGACCCACCATCCCGCGCCCGTCAGCAGCACCGCCACTACCGATACCACGGTCATAAAGGTGCGGCTCAACCGGTGGCGAATCTGCAGCGGCGGAGGAGCCGCACGATGACGGGGACCTGCACCCGACTCACTCAGGTCAGCCACCACAACCTCGCTCGCGCCGGAAGCGCTCCGTCCGCGCTTCCGTCGCTGTTTGCCGTGGCCGCTGCCCGCCCATGCTGTCCAGTATGGGGCAGCTTGCTGCGGGTTTGCCGGTCACGATTTGGTAAGTGTTCCGACGCTGTTTGCTACAGCTGCAGAGCCGCCCCGTCGGTGGCCGAAACGGTGGCAGGGAACAATCTGTGCGCGGCTGCCGCCGTCCGCTCGGGCACACCGGGGAGTGGGTGGCCATGGGTCAGCACGAGCCGGGACACACCCGCTTCGACCGCGATGGTGGCCGCTTCCTCGCCGGAAGTGTGGCCGCGCTCGGCATCGGTGGGCTCCCAGGCCTCGTGCAGCAGTGTGGTCACGCCCGCGACGTGGCGGATGGTCTGCGGGTCGAACTCGGTGTCGGTGCAATAGGCGAGATGGTCCCCGATCCGAAACCCTATGGACGGCATGGCGTGCCGCGTCTGCTCCCATACTTGGACCTCATGACCGGCGAAGCTCAAACGGTCCCGGCCCAGCTCCGCCCAGCGCGCGGACGCCAGCGGCGACGCGGTCTGCAACGGTGCGTCGAGCAGCCGCCCCTCCACGATGGAGCGGGTGGGACAGCCGTAGGACATCGCGCCCGGGCCGGCTATTGTCACTTCCCGGTCGGCGAGCCAACGCACACTGACAAATGCGAGCCCGATCAGGTGGTCGAGGTGAAAGTGGCTGAGCGCCACCGTCACCTTCTCGACGCCATCCAACACGGAGGGGTCAATGTGCAGTGTCCCCACGCCGGTTCCAGCGTCCAGTATCAAAGCATCGGTACCCGAGGTGACCAGGTAGCAGCTGGTCTGCCGGGCGCTGGTGGGAATCCATCCCCCGCTGCCGAGAACCGTCATCTTCATGGCTTGAGAACCTACGCCGGCCGCTGCAGCAGACCGTCGTGCGCGCCAACGGATTCGCAGCTAGAGAGGCTGCTTTGTCCGACTTTGTTACCATCGCCCGATGCACGATTCGCCGGCGCCCTCGAAACGGGGCGGGGGACAGCAATCTGCTTCAAGGCGCGAAGTCCTCAAGTATGCGCTTTTCACACCGGCTCTGCTGAGCGTAGGGACGCTGGCCGCGACACTCGACGGGCAGAAGGCATCGGCCGCCAGCAGTAGGCTGATCGATTTTACGGAGCGACTGGTTCCACCGGACGCCATCAAATCGGCGGGCTATGACGGGGCAGTGGTCTATGTGTCGGAGTCGCGGCCCGGCGCGAACTTCGACTTCAAGCCAGTCACCCGCGAGTATGCGGATGCGCTACGCGCGGCGGGTCTTGCAATCGTCAGCAATTACCAGTACGGCAAGCCCGGTTGGCCTGACCCGTCGGACTACACCCGGGGGTACGACGGCGGCGTGGCAGACGCTCGGACGGCTCTACGGCTGCACGCCGCAGCCGGGGGCAGCGATGCGGCGCCGATATTTTTCAGTGTCGATGAGGATATCGACCACAACACCTGGAAAACCCTTGCCGTCCAGTGGTTTCGAGGAATCAACTCGGTAATGGGCGTGGACCGTACCGGCATTTATGGGAATTCCCGCGCGTGTGCGTGGGCGATCGAAGACGGCGTAATCGGGCGCTCAACCACTGCAGGGCACCGGTGGGCATGGCAGACGACCGCCTGGTCTCATGGTGAGCGCGAGCCCACGGCGGTGCTTTACCAGTCTGTAGTCAACACCCCGTCGAGCCCGGGTCCCCTCTTGGGCGGTACCCATGTGGACGTGGACGACGTCCTTGCGACCGATTTCGGGCAGTGGGATCTTCATCGATGAGCTGCTGCGGTCTTGGCCCTGCTGGCAATAGCTGCGCTCTTCCTTACGGAATCCTCGGAGTTGGCGAAGCCTCGGCTCACCGGCGCTAGGCTGGCGGAAGTCCGCTTCGTGTCCAACGGTGTCCGGGAAGTGGGGGATGATGCAGGACAACGAGCAGACAACTGCATCGGCCGCGGCGCCAGACGATGTCGACCATGGGGCAGGCGGGGTCGCAACGGCGCGCCGCGGTGGACCCAGTCCATTCGCGCTGGCGCTGGGGCCGTTCACCCGCACCGGTGGTTTTTACGCCCGGTCCTGGGCGGACTATTTGGATCGTGAGCCTGGTGAGCTTCCCGTGAGACGGCCCAGCCTCGCGCTTGCGGCGCACGCGTTCGGCGACGAAGTTGTGCTACTCGGCTTTCGCTTCCTACGGTCGGCTCCGGATGCGGCGAGAGTCGAACGGATCAGGCGGGAGGTCATCGCCGCACTTGATTTTTATGGTGAGAAAGGCTGGCTTGCAAAGCCTGAGGGGCTTTTCGCGCCACCACCGCCGCTGACCGATGTCTCGGTCCGGCCCGTCACCAGCATGGGGCGCACCTACTCGCGCCTGTTTTTCGACAGTGAGTATGAGCCATGTGCGGGCGAACCTGGCCGGCAACGGTGGTTGAGCTATGCCTCGAATAACCGGGTGTACGGCTTGCTGTTGCGACACCGCGAGCCGCGCCCGTGGCTGGTGTGTGTGCATGGCGCGGAAATGGGACGGGCCGCATTGGATTTGGCGCTGTTTCGGGCGTGGCATCTGCACGCCGATCTCGGCCTCAACGTCGTGCTGCCGGTCCTTCCCATGCATGGGCCGCGTGCACGGGGCCTGCCTAAGGGCGCCGCATTCCCCAGCGAGGACGTGCTCGACGACGTGCACGGTGTCGCTCAGGCGGTGTGGGATGTCCGGCGCCTGCTGTCCTGGGTCCGCTCAGAGGAACCGGATGCAGTGATCGGGCTGAACGGCATCTCCCTCGGCGGTTACCTCACCTCGCTGCTGTCAAGCCTTGACGACGGCCTCGCCTGTGCGATTCTCGGCGTCCCGCTCGCCGATCTGCTTGAGCTGGTTGCCCGGCATGCCGGCCTCAGCCACTACGACGACCTTCGTCAGATGTTGACGTTGGCCAAGCCCATCGGCGCGATGATGTCGCCGCTCGCGCTGACTCCCCGCGTGCCCTTGGATGGCCGCTTCATTTACGCCGGTATCGCCGACAGGTTGGTGCATCCGCGCGACGAGGCCGGGCGGCTCTGGGAACACTGGGGCAGACCCGAGATCTGTTGGTATCCGGGCGGCCACACCGGGTTCTTCCGCTCGCGGCCGGCGCAGCGATTTATCGACGCTGCGCTGGTGGAGTCGGGACTTGTGGACGCCACGCGCATCCGACGCAAACACTGATCGGGTCGGCGGATATGGCGGGCAACGAGCGGAGAGATCGCATGGATGACGACAGCGTCAGGCTGACCGATATCGCCACCCGGCTGCCCGCTATGTTCGTCGATGCACCGGTCATCCTGCGCGGCCTGCTGACCGCTTCCCTGACTCGTCAGTCGGCCAAGACCTCGATCGGCAAGGTGTTCCAGGACCGCGCGGCACGGCACCGCGATCAGGTGTTCATCAAATTCGATGAGGAAACGGTGACGTACGGTCGGGCCAATGAAACCGTCAACCGGTATGCGGCAGTGCTGGCCGCACGCGGTGTCGAGCGCGGCGACGTGGTCGCCATCATGCTGGAGAACTCCCCACATACAGTGCTGTTGATGCTGGCCGTGGCGAAGCTGGGCGCGGTCGCAGGCATGCTGAACCACCACCACCGCGGCGACGTGCTGGCCCATAGCGTCGACCTGCTGAATGCCGCGATCCTGGTCGGGGAGGACTCGTTACTCGAGGGCGTGGACGAATCGGGCGCGAAAGTCGCCGACACGATCACCGTAGAAGATCTCGAGCGGCTGGCTGCCGAGGCACCAACCGAAAACCCGGCGGTGACTTCGTCGGTTCTTGCCAAGGATCCGGCCTTTTACATCTTCACCTCGGGCACCACCGGCGCACCCAAGGCCAGTGTGATGACCCATTACCGGTGGTTGCGGGCGCTTGGCGGGTCCGGCGCCCTTGGCATGCGGCTAAGAAGTACCGACACGCTGTACTGCTGTCTGCCGCTGTACCACAACAGCGCGCTTACCGTGGGTGTCTCGGGAGTGCTCAGCGCCGGTGCCACCCTCGCGCTGGGGCGCTCGTTCTCGGCGTCACGGTTTTGGGACGAGGTCATCCGCTACGACGCCACCGCCTTCCTCTACATCGGCGAAGTCTGCCGCTACCTGCTCAACCAGCCCGAGAAGGACACCGATCGCGAACATAGGGTGCGCGTCATCGCGGGTAACGGGCTGCAACCCGACATTTGGGACCAGTTCACCACCCGCTTCAACATTCCGCGGGTCTTCGAGTTCTACGGCGCCAGCGAGGGCAACACCGGCTTCGTCAACGTCTTCAACATCCCCAAGACAGCGGGCATGTGCCCGACGCGGGTCGCCTTCGTCGAGTACGACCCCGAAACAGGTGAACCGGTTCGTGACGAAAAGGGGCGCGTGCACAAGGTGCGCGGCGGCAAGCCGGGGCTCTTACTGAGCAAGGTCACCACCAAGCAGCCGTTCGAGGGCTACACCGACGCTGAGGCGAGCGCAAAGAAGTTGGTGCGCAACGCTTTCCGCGACAATGATGTGTGGTTGAACACCGGAGATCTGATGCGTCCGCAGGGCTGGCGCCACGCGGCGTTCGTCGACCGGCTCGGCGACACGTTCCGATGGAAGGGGGAGAACGTCGCGACGACCGATGTTGAGGCGGCGGTGTCGGCCGACGTTGCCGTCGAAGCTGTCACAGTGTTCGGCGTGCAGGTGCCCGGCACCGACGGGCGCGCGGGGATGGCGGCTGTGGTGCTGGAGGACGGCCAGCAGTTCGACGGCGCGTCGCTGGCCAGGACGGTCTACGAGCGTCTGCCCAGCTACGCAGTGCCGTTGTTTGTTCGGGTTGTTGATTCGCTCGAGCACACCCCGACGTTCAAGCGGAAAAAGGCTGGTCTGCGCGAACAAGGCTATGGCTCGGATATCGCCGATCCGCTGTACGTGCTGAAAGGCCGCGATGTTGGCTATGTGCCGTACTACGACGAGTACCCCGATGAGGTAGCGGCCGGCTCTCTGCCGAAGGGCTGACCACGTCGATGCAGTGATAGCGCCCGCTCAGTTGGCCGCGATACCGGCGGCCTGCTCGAGCTCGCGAAGTGCCGGTTCAATGCCGTCGGCCAGCTTGTCGATGTCGTTGGC
>JAFAQO010000677.1 GCA_019246375.1 Mycobacterium sp.
GTGATGGGTAGACCGCTGACGCCTCGCTCGTCGGGCCCGCACACCGCTCACGCACGAGATCGTCGGCCCGCGGCCTGACGACGTAGGAGTCCGGTCGGACTCGATCCGCCTGGTCGCCGAGGTTGATCAACCCGGCGCGATTGTGTATATTCCTAACGAGTTGGCTTTGCCACACGCGACATACCGCCTGGCAGATGGCACTCGCCTGCTTTGCTGCGAATGCTGGGCCGCATACCGTGGCTGCCGGCACGTATTACGACCGGATCGAGCATTCGACACGGAGGTATCGCGGAGTGTCAGAGAGTGAGCCGTTCAACTTGCCAGGCTTGCCAGACGAGATTTCGCCAGGTGAGTTCAGGCTTGTGTTCATGTATGACACCGATGATGGCGAGCCTGTCCCTATGGAGATCGAGTTCACCTGGGACGGAGGTACGACGGCGACCTGGGCCCAGGACATTTGGTGGAACACACCTAACCAATCCCCCGCGTCGAGTGCCCCGCCTTACGGGTGGGCGTCCTGGCGTAACCGCAAGGATGTGCTGATCGCCTACGAATTGCCGGACCTCGACGTCAACGGTTGGGCACGTATCGAGGGCGGTGCACCCGCCAGCGACAAAGACGACCCGGACGATGCAATGTATGAGCCAGAGACGTGGGTCGAGTTCGGCAAGAAAATCGTGGCGGCGCTACGGGGCAACTCATTGCCCGGCATGACTTGGCAAACGTACTGAGCCCGGCCGATACGGGAATGCAACGCAAGCAGCTCCTCTTCGTCGAGCGCAGCCATCGCCTCACGCGACGTCTCAGCAACAAGCCGCTGCTCAGCAGCGGTCATCGAGTTGAGCACAGCCTGGTCCATGGCACTCCTGCTGAACGGCGACCAAAGAGAGGCCCGACCTGCGAACCATCCTGCCGCACATCGCTCAGTACGGGCCACCGGTGGCGAGGGCAGAGGAGTCGTGACGCTAAGAGTCTCGTGGCCGGAAGTCCTCGCAGCCGCTGTCGTGCGCTCCGGCCCGTCGATCTGCAAGCAACCGGAGAATTATCGAGTTGCGGGGGGAGGCGAATCCTACTGTGCCGCAAGGTGATAACGGACACGATTGCAGACTTATATCGGCGAAGCATGCTGTGCAACAGAAATTTTGAATGAGTATGTATTAGATCCTATGACCGGCACGATAACCGTATTTTGCGATTTCCCTACAGATAACTCAGTCACGGTGTGCTGGTTCGTCGTCATGACGTGCTTTCTTAATAGATGAGGTGGATGACAGACACAGGGTGCACCAGTAGCACAACACCGAGAACTACGAGCATCACCGCAGTCAGAAACCTAAGCTGATTGCCGAAAGGGGCTAGTTTCTTCAGCCAGATCACCACGGCGAGTGCCAGCATCCACGCCAATTGCATTGTGCCGAAGGCAATCAGCAGCACCATCAGCATCCAACAGGAGCCGAAACAAAACAGGCCGTAGCGGCCGGGCACCGCCGAAGGGAAACACCACGATGTCGTGCGTGCAGGTAGCCCTCAACGTCGACGACCTCGACGAGGCAAGCACGTTCTACTCCAAGCTGTTCAACATCGAGCCGGCCAAGGTCAAACCCGGCTGCGCCAACTTCGCCATCACCGAATCCCCGCTCAAACTGGTACTTCTCGAAAACCCCGGCCACGGCGGCACCCTCAACCACCTCGCCTCCGGCGACACCGTGCACACCGAAATCGCCCGCCTCGGCGACGAAGGCCTGTTTACCGAGGAAGAGCTCATGGACGGCGTCGACGGCGTATGCGTGGTCACCCCAGATTTCACCGATGAAGTGACCGCGATAGGCAACCTGATTCATGCCGCCGAGGAAGCGTCGTCGGTTCGCCACATCGTCGGATTGATCGGTGATCCACCGGGGGTCACGATGGGCGACGTGCCCGCGAATCTGCCGCTGCTGGGCGAGGGAACCGGAGCTGCCGTTGGGCACCAAGCCGCCCGGGAGCTGTTAGACCGCGGCTCGACACCTGGCTGCGGCTCGACACGATCGACAACAGTAGAGCAGTCCCACGTTCTGCGGTCCATTTACACACAGAGGAAACGCTGGTCGCCTGCTTGGCCTCGACGCCCGGTGTTGTCGAGCATGGCCTGTTCCCGCCCGAGATGGTGACGGCGGTCCTGGTGGGCAGGGGAAGTCGGTCGACCCAAATCGACTTCGAGGCGCCGAATCCCAACAGACCGGCCCAGGAGGCCCCGGCGGGCCCACCGAAGCTGACATACGATCAGGACCCCTCGGCTTGGACGCTCGTTCATACTGGCGTCGATGAGAGTTTCCGGAGGTTCGACAAGGTCCCGGCGACGATCGTAGGCGCCCTCGGCGTGAATTGCCGGCAGACTCACCAGACAAACCAGGAGGCAACATGGCTTCTCCCGCAATACGATTGCTCCTCACCGATGTCGATGGCACCTTGGTGACCGACGACAAGGTGCTGACCGATCGGGCCATCGCCGCAGCGGCAAAGTTGAAGCAGGCCGGGATACTCTTCGCCGTCACCAGCGGCCGCCCGCCGCGCGGCATGTCCATGCTCATCGAGCCGCTCGAGCTCAGCACGCCGATCGCGGCGTTCAACGGCGGACTGTTCGCTCGTCCCGACATGTCCGTGATCGAGCAGCACGTAATACCCGATGACCTGACGCCCGCGGTGCTCGACCTGCTCACCAACCACGGGATGAGCGTATGGGTCTACCGGGGCGCGGACTGGTTCGTCCTGGATCCACAGGGGCTTCACGTGGCGCGCGAATCTTGGACGGTCAAATTTGACCCGACACCCATCGGCAGCTTCACCTCGGTCTCGGACAACGTGGCCAAAATCGTTGGGGTGTCCGATGACCACGACGCGGTCCAGGGCGCGGTGAACGCGGTCCGCGATCGCTTCGGTGACCACGTATCGGCGTCCAGGTCTCAGCCTTACTACGCCGACATTACGCACCCCAACGCCAACAAGGGCGGCGTGGTCCGTTACCTCTCCAAGCTCTACGAGATCTCTTTTGAGGAGATCGCCACGATCGGTGACATGCCCAACGACGTGCTGATGTTCGCCCAGTCCGGCCTGGGCATCGCCATGGGCAACGCTAGCGACGAGGTCCAGCGGGCCGCCCGCCACGTCACCACGTCCAACGAGGACGAGGGCTTCGCAAACGCGGTGGAGCGCTTCATCCTGCCCTGACCCCGACGCCACGTTGACCACGACACGGAGCGTCACGGCATTGCCTGTTAGCCACCGGCCGATCTTATTTGAAGCCGAATTAACAAGGGCGTGAACAGGATACAACTTAATCGGGCTGCACGAGCTGATCGGTCACGTCACCCGCCGACGACGAGCCCACCGACCACATTTCGGGCACCACCGAAATTGCAAGAAAGTCAAAGACATCTCGCACCGGCGGGTTTTGCTTAGACTCGGGCGCCAGGTGTTCTCTGACTGTGTGATAAGGAAACGACCCAACGGATCCACGTTTACGCGGGTCTTGACGCAGGCAAGAAGTTGGTACCGGTGAAGTTGGCCAAGGAGCCGGTTGCGCGCTTACCGTGGAGCCGGGCCGGAAGGCGTCGTTGATTGTGGCCGACGTGCCAGACCCGCCCCACGGGGCCGCGAACTGCTGGTCGCGGGTTGGCGATGGGTGTTCGGCATCGACAAGAGATCGCCGCCGGTGACTATGGCTGGCCGCCGCCGGGCTCATCGCGGCTGGTACTCGGCCACGAGTCGCTCGGCCGGGCCCGTCAGGCACCGGCGTCCAGCGGCTTCTCCGTGGGTGACCTGGTTCGTAGACGCCGGCCAGTGTTTCGGTGATCGTGTTGTCTCACCGGGCCCGTTTCGACGGTGCCGCTGACCGGTGGACCCAGTAGGTGCGCGGGCCGATCTGCACACCGTGCACGCCCGCGCCTTGGCGTTCGCTGACAGGTCGGCGGCCGCTGAGCGTGATCACGTCAGCAAGTTGACCGATGGTATGTTCGCGCGGGCCATCAGCGATGGTGATCTCTGATGTGTGGCTGTCGAATGTGCTTCCGCTCTTAACCGATGTAACCCGCATAACCGATTCCAAAGACCGCGGGGGCGAGCCGCAGGGTGCGGGGCCACGTTGGTGCTCGAGGAGTCCATCAGCAGTGGGCGGTGCATGGACTGCCACTACTGAGGCGACAACTCATGAGGACCGAGGCCCAGGTGCGCCGCATGATCAGCCGATACTCAGGCTAGCAATCCAGGCCGCGACCCGATGAAAGAAGGCCAATCGCATACGCCGCCAGGAATAGGGCATCATCTCGCCGAGATTGCTCAACCGCTTCCACCAACTCGAGGCCTTCGGGCAGCCGGTCGCGACGCCACGCGATGCTCTTTGCGTC
>JAFAQO010000686.1 GCA_019246375.1 Mycobacterium sp.
GGGCAGTCGACCGACGAGGTCGTCGCGCCCGGATCGCAGGCCGACCGACTGCTGCTGATCGACGGTCATCTGGTCACCGCGAAAAAGACCTTCCCGTCGGTTAATCCCGCCACCGGCGCTGTCCTGGGTCACGCCCCGGACGCGGGAGTCGAGGAGGCCCGGGCGGCCGTCGCCGCGGCGCGGCGCGCGTTCGACACCACAAGCTGGCCGACCGATCTTGACTTACGAGTCCGCTGTCTGGACCAGTTGCATCAGGCACTCGTCGATCACGCCGAGGAGCTTCGTGAACTGACGATCGCCGAAGTTGGGGCGACCCGTGCGCTGACTCACGGAGCCCAGCTCGACGAGCCGATCGGCATCGTCCGCTACTACGCCGATCTGCTGCGGACCTACCCGATGACCGAGGACCTCGGCGAGGTGGAATCCCGCGGGATCCACCATCGCCGCTGGGTGGAGAAAGAGGCCGCCGGCGTGGTGGGCGCGATCATCGCCTACAACTATCCGAACCAGCTGGCGCTGGCCAAGCTGCCTCCTGCGCTTGCCGCCGGATGCACTGTGGTGCTCAAGGGTGCGCCGGATACGCCGCTGATAACGTTGGCGCTCGGTGAACTGATCGCCAACCACACCGATATCCCGCCCGGCGTGGTGAACGTGCTCAGTTCGTCAGATCCTGCTGTGGGAGCGGCGCTGACCACAAGTCCCGACGTCGACGTCATTACCTTCACCGGGTCCACCGCCACCGGCCGTCAGATCATGGCCGCTGCAAGCGAGACGGTCAAACGCGTCTTCCTGGAACTGGGCGGCAAGTCCGCGGTGATCATGCTCGATGATGCCGACTTCGCGATGGCCAGCATGTTTGCGGCCTTCTCCATGGTCACCCACGCCGGGCAGGGGTGCGCGCTGACGTCGCGACTACTGGTGCCAAGAAAGCATCACGACGAGATCGTCGAGCTGATCGCGCAGAACTTCGCCAAGGTCCGCCATGGTGACCCGGCCGACCCGAAAACATACATGGGACCACTGATCAACGAGCGGCAACGCGACAAGGTCGACGGCATGGTGCAGCGCGCCATCGCCGCCGGGGCCACCTTGGTCACCGGTGGCGAGCGGTTGGATCCGGGCTACTTCTACGCACCGACGTTGCTCACCAACGTCGATCCGGACAGCGAGATCGCCCAGGAGGAGATCTTCGGCCCGGTGCTGGTTGTGATCGCCTTCGATGACGACGAGGACGCCGTGCGCATCGCCAATAACTCGATCTACGGTCTGGCCGGTGCGGTGTTCAGCGGCGACCAGGACCGGGCGCTTGCCGTGGCGCGCCGGATCCGGACCGGATCGTTCTCCATCAACGGCGGAAATTACTTCGCCGCGGATGCGCCATTCGGCGGCTTCAAGCAGTCGGGCGTGGGCCGGGAGATGGGTGTCGCCGGACTCGAAGAGTTTCTTGAACGCAAGACGTTCGCCGTGCCGATTACCGGAGTTGCCGGATGAGGCCCCTGGATGGCATCCGGGTCCTCGAAGTCGCGATGTACGGCTTCGTCCCGTCCGCCGGTGCAGTGCTGGCCGAATGGGGCGCGGACGTGGTCAAGGTCGAGCACGCGGTGACTGGTGACCCGCAGCGCGGCCTGCGGCAAACGGGCATGTTGCGCGTCGAGGGCGACCCCAACCCCAACATCGAGCACGCCAACCGCGGCAAGCGCAGCATTGGCCTGGACATCGCAGTGCCCGAGGGCCGGGAAGTGTTGTACGAGCTGGCCCGCCGGTCGGACGTGTTTTTGACCAGTTTCCTTCCCGGCCATCGCAAGAAATTCGGCATCGACGTCGACGACATCCGCGAGGTGAATCCGAAGATCATTTATGCGCGCGGCAGCGCACTCGGTCCGCGTGGAGAAGAGGCCGTGAAGGGCGGCTACGACATGACCGCGTTCTGGTGTCGGGCCGGAACCGCCGCGACAATTACCCCGCCCGGCATGGACGGCATGATCGGGCCGCCCGGACCGGCCTACGGTGACACCATCTCCGGCACCAACCTCGCCGGCGGTATCGCAGCGGCGTTGCTCAAGCGGGAACGCACCGGTGAGCCGTCGATCGTGGATGTCTCGCTGCTGGGTAGTGGCCTGTGGTCGATGGGGCACACGGTCGCATTGACGGTGCACCTCGGCCAGCGGCTGGAAGCGCCGCCCCCCGGCGTGCACGGCTCGCCGATCAACCCGCTCGTCGGGCTGTATACGACCTCGGACGGCCGCTATATCTCCTTCGTGATGATGCAGCCCGACAAATTTTGGGCCGACGTGTGCCGGCACATAGACCGGCCCGAGCTGGCCGACGATCCCCGGTTCGCCACCACAGAGCTCATCGCCGCCAACACCGCCGAGGCGGTCGAGATCCTGACCAAGGCCATCGCGACTCGCTCGCTTGCCGAATGGAGCGAACGATTCGCGACGCTCGCCGGACCATGGGCACCGGTGCAAGACACGCTGCAGGCGGCCGACGATGCGCAGATTCGTGCCAACGAATATGTGGTACAGGCGGGCGAACTCGAGCTGGTGGCCAACCCGGTGCAGTTCGATGTCGCCGCGCCGCACACCGGACCGGCGCCGGGCTTCGCGGAGCAAACCGACGAGATTCTCATGGAACTCGGCCTCGACTGGGACCAGATCATCGAGCTCAAGACGGTCGGCGCCGTCACCTAGTGTCGGGTATTTCGATGCCATACATCGCTTCCCATGGCGGCTACCTGCCATACCACGGTCCCCATTGCTACCGGCTGGTAACGATGAGGATATCGGCTAGCTCTGAGTTTCCTGATACAGATGTGCATTTCGCGTACGGGAAGTCGCGCCGTGGGTCATAATCGCCAAACGCGTGTGGCGAAGTTTCGGGGCCGACTCCTTCATCGACGAGTCCTGACGCTAACCCTGAGCAAGGAGGGAGCGCCGTGGGGAGGTTGCCGTCGCCGGCGTGGGGGATTGATCGTTCGACAGCGGTGTCAGCCGTAACCGTTGTGGGAGGAGCGGGAACCGATGGCGCGTAGCGAGGCGGAGCGCTGGTCTTCAGGTGTCAGCTTGCCGGGAGGCCTTTCTGAGGCGATGCAAGCGGTGGGAGCGCTGGTAGCGATGGGGGCGGACGCGGTGCGGTTCGTGTTCCGCCGGCCCTTCCAGACGCGGGAGTTCCTCGAACAGTCCTGGTTCATCGCACGAGTTTCACTGGCTCCGACGTTGTTGGTGGCCATACCGCTCACGGTTCTGGTGAGCTTCATTCTCAACATCCTGCTGCGCGAATTGGGCGCGGCGGATCTGTCCGG
>JAFAQO010000709.1 GCA_019246375.1 Mycobacterium sp.
CGTATGGGAAAAGTTCTGCCGCTACTTCGACGTCGAGCCCCGCTACCTGCCGATGGAAAAGGGCCGCTACGTCATCACTCCTGAGCAGGTCGTCGACGCGGTCGACGAAGACACCATCGGCGTGGTCGCCATCCTGGGCACCACCTACACCGGTGAACTCGAGCCGATCGCACAGATCTGCGCGGCGCTGGACAAACTGGCCGCAAACGGCGGAGCGGACGTCCCCGTGCACGTCGACGCCGCCAGCGGCGGCTTCGTGGTGCCGTTCCTGCATCCCGACCTGGTCTGGGACTTCCGGCTGCCGCGGGTGGTGTCGATCAATGTCAGCGGCCACAAGTACGGCCTGACCTACCCCGGCGTTGGGTTCGTGGTGTGGCGCAGCCATGAGCACCTGCCCGAGGACCTGGTGTTCCGGGTCAACTACCTCGGTGGAGACATGCCGACCTTCACGCTGAACTTCTCCCGCCCCGGCAACCAAATCGTCGGCCAGTACTACAACTTCCTGCGGCTGGGGCGGCAAGGCTACTCGCAGGTCATGCAAACGTTGTCGAAGACCGCGCGCTGGCTCGCCCACCAGCTGGCAGCCAGCGAACACTGCGAGCTAGTCTCCGACGGATCGGCGATCCCAGTCATCGCCTTCCGGCTGTCCGCGAACCGCGGCTACACCGAGTTCGACGTCTCCCACGAGTTGCGGACCTTCGGTTGGCAGGTGCCCGCCTACACCATGCCCGACAACGCCACCGATGTCTCTGTGCTGCGCATCGTGGTCCGCGAAGGGTTATCTGCCGACCTGGCGCGAGCCCTCCACGACGACGCCATCACCGCACTGAGCAAACTGGACAAGGTCAAGCCGGGCGGCGCTAACGACGAGCAGCACTTCGCGCACTGAGCCGCCCGGCCAGCCGCTCAAGCCCGTCGGAACGGGTCCACGCACCCGGTTCTGGGACAATGCGGCAGTGAGACCATCATGCAGACGACTTCATTGACCACCACGCCGACGTCCGCCGGCCTCCTCGCCGAGGCTGTGGTGGATCTCGGCGCCATCGCGCACAACGTGCGGATACTGTGCGAGCGGGCCGGATCCGCTCAGGTCATGGCCGTCGTCAAGGCCGACGGGTACGGCCACGGCGCTACCAGGGTCGCCCGCACCGCGTTGGCCGCCGGTGCCAGCGAACTCGGTGTCGCCACCGTGGATGAGGCGCTGGCGTTACGGGCCGACGGCATCACCGCGCCGGTGCTGGCATGGCTACATCCACCAGGAACCGACTTCGGGCCGGCGCTACAAGCCCACGTGCAGATCGCAGTGTCGTCGGTGCGCCAGCTCGACGAGCTGCTCGATGCGGTGCGGCGGACCGGTCAGACCGCGACGGTGACCGTCAAGGTCGACACCGGGCTGAACCGCAACGGTGTCGGCGCGGCGCAATACCCGTCGATGCTGACAGCGCTGCGCCGGGCCCTCGCCGAGGACGCGGTCCGGGTGCGAGGGATCATGTCGCATCTGGTCCACCCCGACCAGCCTGACGATCCGATGAATGCTCTGCAGGCGCAACGGTTATCCGACATGCTGGCGCAGGGCCGCGACCAGGGTGTGCGGTTCCAGGTGGTGCACTTGTCGAATTCGTCCGCCACTCTGGCCCGGCCTGATCTGGCCTTCGACCTGGTGCGGCCCGGTATCGCGGTCTATGGGCTGAGTCCCATCCCGGTCCGCGGCGATATGGGACTCATCCCTGCGATGACCGTGAAATCCACTGTCGCGCTGGTAAGACCGATCCGTGCCGGTGAGGGGGTGTCCTATGGACACACCTGGATCGCTGACCGCGACACCAACGTGGGGCTCCTGCCGATCGGCTACGCCGACGGCGTTTTCCGTGCGCTGGGCGGACGTCTCGATGTGCTGGTCAACGGCCGGCGGCGGCGTGGCGTCGGACGGATCTGCATGGACCAGTTCGTGATCGACCTCGGACCCGGCCGGCTTGACGTCGTCGAGGGTGACGAGGCGATCCTGTTCGGGCCGGGCACCCAGGGCGAACCCACCGCGCAGGACTGGGCGGATCTGCTCGGTACCATCCACTACGAAGTGGTGACCGGCCCGCGGGGCCGCATCACGCGGACCTACCGCGAGGCCGAAAGCGTTGAGCGGTAAAGACGCTCGCACCCGGAGTGCGTGGCTGGCGGGTGCCGCGGGTTTGAGCGCGGTCGGCACGATTGCCGCAGTCTCGGTCGCTCGGCAGATGACCGGGCGCAGCGTCCTCGAAGACCCATTCGCCGGTGAGGATTTCGAGGCGCTGGACGGCGATCGCAGTTACGTGGTGACCACGCCCGATGGGGTGCCGTTGGCGGTGCGCGAAGTCGGGCCGGAGGATGCGCCGTTGACTGTGGTGTTCGCGCACGGTTTCTGTTTGCGGATGGGCGCCTTCTACTTTCAGCGCACGCGGCTGTGCGAGGAGTGGGGTCGGAATGTCCGGATGATCTTCTACGATCAGCGCGGGCATGGTCGCTCCGGCGAAGCCTCGCCGAAAACCTATACGGTGGCCCAACTCGGCCAGGATCTGGAAACGGTGCTGGAGGTGATTGCGCCGGGCGGCCCGATCGTGCTGGTCGGCCACTCGATGGGCGGCATGACGGTGTTGTCGCATGCCCGCCAGCATCCACGTCACTACGGCGGCCGTATCGTCGGTGCAGCGTTGATTTCCTCTGCCGCTCAAGGCGTTTCGAACTCACCGCTGGGTGAGATCCTCAAGAACCCGGCGCTAGATGCCGTCCGGTTCACCGCCCGGTCGGCACCCAAGCTGGTGCACCGCGGTCGCAACGTGGCGCGTTCACTGATCGGCCCGGTCCTTGCAGCCGCGTCCTACGGCGACACCGATGTCAGTCCGAGCGTGGTGGCGTTCTCCCAGAAGATGATGATGGGAACGCCTATCCCGACCATGGTGGAGTTCCTGCATGCGTTGGAAACGCTCGACGAAACCGCGGCACTGCCAACGTTAGCCAAGGTCCCGACCTTGATTGTGTGCGGTGACAACGACCTGCTTACGTCGGCTGACGACTCCCGAAAGATGGCCGAGGCGTTGCCGGACTCGGAAATGATCATCGTTGAAGGAGCCGGTCATCTGGCCCTGTTGGGTAAGCCGGACCCCGTCAATGAAGGGTTGGTCCGGCTCGTCAAGCGGACCAACCCGCCGGGAAGACTGGCTGCGCTGACCCGGCGGTTGCGTGACCGGGCGCTTCGCCGTGCCTGACCGCCAGAGCTGGCCGCGTGGCGACCTGCCGCGCCCGGCTTCGCCGGGCTCGCGATCGCCACGGTCGGGCAGCGCGACGCTTGCTCGCGTCGAG
>JAFAQO010000126.1 GCA_019246375.1 Mycobacterium sp.
CCAGCACGGGTCGGTGGTAGTGCCCGGCCGCTTCGACACCAACCTTGACCTGAGCAGATGGTGCGACAACGGCATTCACTCGATGCACAGTCGCAGACAAACCCGAACGGGTCATCGCGAACTCGACCGGACCCAGCACACGTTTACGGGTCTCGTCTGTCGCCAACAGCATCGCCGAGGTCTTGCCGACATCGACGGCAACGACGATCGTGGACGAGCTGACTGGGGCAGCATGCACAGACACAACAACACCTCCGGGGCGTATCAACAGAACCCGAGCATGCCAACACTCCAAGTCCTCGAAAGGGAACTTCTGCAATCCCTTCCTGACACCCCCGGAGGCGTTTGTGAAGGACTACCTCAACTCATATCAGCGCACAAGTCGACGATTTCAGCCGCATCGATGGAACTCATCGGCGATTCGCAGGTGTCCGGTACGGGCGAGCGCGCGCTACATTCGATGTAGTGCCGCGCACGACGCAGTGTTGAGAGGAGCCGGTGATGCCCGACCGGGGACATGTGTTCCGCCGTGCGTTCTCGTGGCTCCCATCTCAGTTTGCTTCGCAGAGCGACGCTCCGGTGGGCGCGCCGCGGCAATTCGGCTCCACTGAACATCTCTCCACTGAGGCGATCGCGGCGTTCGTTGACGGTGAGCTGCGGATGAACGCGCACCTGCGCGCCGCCCACCATCTGTCGCTGTGCGCCCAATGCGCCGCTGAAGTCGAGGATCAAAGTCGAGCGCGTGCCGCGTTGCGTGATTCCCGGCCCATCAGGATTCCCAGCACACTGCTCGGCTTGCTGTCGCAGATTCCGAACTCGCCTTCCCCCGACGATGATGCGGGCCGTGGAGCTGGCCAAGGCGAAGGTATTCCCAGCCGCGAAGCCGCGAGCGGGCGAGTCGGGCACTCGTGGGCGAACGACCAGTTACCTGACGGCAGCGCGCATGACCGGCGTAAGCGCCGGTAGGGTGGATAAGCTGGCGGGCAACGCCGTGCTCGTGCCCATACCGGGTGTTCCTCGAGCGCTCAGAAGAGGATGACGTGACCTCCGACCAGGACTACGACCGCGCTAACCGGCTGGCGCCGCGTCCCATTTCGCGACCGCCGGTCGACTCCGCGTCGCGGCAGGCCTTCGGCCGTCCGCAGGGCGTGCCGGGATCGTTCGTGGCAGAGCGCGTCCGGCCACCCAAATACCGGGACCAACGCGAGTTCGTCCCGTACGATCAACCGCCCGACCCGGTGCTGAAGGAAGCCTTCGGCCGGCCATTTCCGGGAGTCGAATCGCTGCAGCGGCACCCGACCGACGCCGACGCTATCGACGGGGAAAAGCGCAAAGACCAGCCAGAGGAACGCGCGGATCCGTGGCGTGATCCGGGAGCGGCCGCCGCTCTGGGTACCCCGGCACTCGCCCCGTCGGCACCCCAAGCTATGGGCAGTTACGGCGGCAAGCTCGGTGTCCGCGATGTGCTGTTCGGCGGGCGGGTGTCCTACCTGGCGCTGGTCATTCTGGCCCTCATCGCGCTGCTGATCGGAGCGGTGGGCGGGGTAGTCGGACGTAAGACGGCCGAGGTTGTCGAAGCGTTCACTACTTCCAAGGTGACGTTGCCCACCAAAGGCAACGCCGAGCAGCCGGCCGGCCGGTTCGCCAAGGTGGCCGCGTCGGTGGCCGATTCCGTCGTGACGGTCGAGTCGGTCAGCGATCAGGAGGGGACGCAGGGGTCCGGCGTCGTCATCGACGGCCGGGGCTACATCGTCACCAATAATCACGTCATCTCCGACGCGGCCAACAACCCCAGCCAGTTCAAGATGACCGTGGTCTTCAATAGCGGCAAGGATGTGCCCGCCCACCTGGTGGGCCGTGACCCCAAGACCGACCTGGCTGTCCTCAAAGTCGACAATGTCAACAACTTGAGCGTGGCGCGGCTCGGAGATTCGGATAAGGTCCGCGTCGGCGACGAGGTTCTCGCGGCCGGCGCGCCGCTGGGCCTGCGCAGTACCGTGACGCACGGCATCGTCAGCGCGCTGCACCGTCCCATCCCGTTATCCGGTGATGGCTCGGACACCGACACCGTCATTGACGCGGTTCAGACCGACGCCTCCATCAACCATGGCAACTCGGGCGGCCCGCTGATCGATATGGATTCTCAAGTCATCGGCATCAACACCGCTGGTAAGTCGTTGTCCGACAGCGCCAGCGGGCTGGGCTTTGCGATCCCAGTCGACGAGGCGAAATTCGTGGCTCAGACCTTGATCAAAGACGGCAAGATCGTGCATCCGGCGCTGGGCTTGAGCACGCGCTCGGTAAGTAACGCGATCGCCTCGGGTGCCCAGGTGGCCAACGTGAAGGCGGGAAGTCCCGCGCAGAAGGGTGGAATCCTGGAAAACGACGTGATCGTCAAGGTCGGCAGCCGCAAGGTGGCCGACTCCGACGAGTTCGTCGTGGCCGTGCGGCAGCTGACCGTCGGTCAGGACGCCCCGATAGAAGTGGTCCGC
>JAFAQO010000135.1 GCA_019246375.1 Mycobacterium sp.
GCGAAGGTGTTGCATGGCTGCGAACTGTCGCAGCGCCGCTCGGCGGCCGCCGACCGCGTCGAGCGTCATGACCAATTCGCAGGTTTCGGCACCGGTGACCCATGGCCGGTCGTCGACACACCGAACACCGAGTCCATCGACGACGAAATCCCCCCAGCGCTCGGCAATTCGGGCGATCGCGGCAGGACCGCGCAACGCGCCACCCAGGATTGGGTAGTACCAGTCCATCGAGTGGTGCGGTTTGTCTGTGAACGCCCAGGGGTGGGCAGTGATCGCGTGTCCCAACCGCCCGAGTGCAACTTCCCACTCTGGTTGCGGCCGGCCGAGGTAGTTGGCCAGTGCGAGGGCGCAACGGATGCTGTGGAATACGCTTGCGCATCCGGTCACGAGCGCCTCGGCAACCGGACCAGAAGGGCCTCGGGCCCAGCAGATTTCGCCGCCCTCCAGCTGTAGATCAAGGACGAAGTCCATCGCGGCGCTCACGGTCGGCCACATCGCGGCGGCAAAAGCGCGATCAGCGGTGATCAGCACGTGATGCCAGACGCCGACCGCGATATAGGCGCAGAAATTGCTGTCACTGTTGGCGTCTTCGATGACTCCGGCACGCAGTTGAATGGGCCACGTGCCGTCTGCACGCTGTTGGTGACGACACCAGTCGAACGCGTGCCGAGCCGGCTTGATCAGACCTGCGGCGGTGAGCGCCATTGCACATTCCACGTGATCCCACGGATCTGCGTGTCCGTTCTCTGACCACGGGATCACTCCGGACGACTCTTGGGCAGCGGCAATCGACTCTGCGGTCTGTCGGCATTGTGCGGGAGACAAAATTCCCGGCACGCTCGGCACGTCAAACCAGTTCAACGGCGTACACCGGTTTCTCGAAGTAGAGCGCGACGCTTTTGCCCATCAGCGGATTGAGCACCGCTTCGGCCAGCCGGGTGATTCGGGGGCGCTCCATGATGTCCCACACCAGCAACTTGTGATATGCGGTTACCGCCGGATGGTCCTGATTGGACACTCCGACAAAGCATTTCAGCCACCAGAATGGTGTGTGGAGCCCATGAGCGTGATGCGCATGGCTGTATGTCATTCCTGCCGAGCTGATCTTGGCGCGCAGCCGGCTGGCACGGTAGATCCGCACATGACCGCCGTCGTTGCTGTGATACTCGTCGGACAACAACCAGCACAGCCGTTCCGGCAGCCACCGGGGCACAGTGACCACAAGCGTGCCACCCACTTTGAGCACGCGGACCAATTCCTCGATCACGGTGTGATCTGTGGCGACATGCTCGAGGATTTCCGATGCAATCACACAGTCGAAGGTGCGGTCGGGATAGGGCAACGACAGCGCGTCACCGATTACCGTCTCGGCCTTCGCAGATGCCGGTGCCTCACCGGTCTCTGCCATGGCCCGCAATATGGTGCTGACGTTGTCGAGTTCGGCGGCGTCTTGGTCGAAGGCGATCACATCGGCACCGCGACGGTATGCCTCGAAGCTATGCCGGCCGGCCCCGCAGCCGACATCGATGACCTTCGTTCCCGGGCCGACGCCGAGCCGGTCGAAGTCGACCGTCAGCACGATTCGCCCACGGAATTGTCCGCTTCGTGACGCTGCGCGGCCCTCTCAATAGCGCGTTGGTAGACATTCACCGTCTGCGCGGCCACCGACTCCCAGCTGTACACCTCGAGCGCGCGCCGGCGACCGGCCACGCCCATTCGATGCAGCTCGTTGGGTGAGGCCAGCAGGCGACCGAGCACGCAGATCAAGTCGTCGGTATCGCCGGGCTTCACTAGCCTGGCGCAATTGCCGTCGGGTCCGAGCACCTCCGGCAAGGCGCCGGCGCGACTGGCCACAACCGGCGTCCCGCTGGCCATCGCTTCCACGGCAGGAAGCGAAAACCCCTCGTAAAGCGAAGGAATGCAGGCAATTTGGGCGGATGCCAAGAGTCGAGCCAGCTCGGTGTCGGAGAGCCCGCTGGAAATGTGCACGATGTCTGAGATGCCCAGTTCCGCGATCAGCTTCTCGGTGGGACCGTTGGGTTCCAGTTTGGCGACGAGTTGCAGCTCGACGTCGTGTTCGGTCCGTAGCGTTGCGACCGCCTGTAGCAGGTGCCCGACACCCTTGAGCGGTGTGTCTGCGCTTGCAACAGCGATGATGCGGCCCCGGACTCGCGGTTGACTTCGGGGGGCGAACAGGCTCGTGTCCACGCCGAGCGGCACTACGCACAGCTGGTCGGGACTCACGCCGAAATCGGCCGCGATGTCGTCGGCCGATGACGACGAGACTGTCAGCAGATCCGGGATGCTGCGCGCCACTCGCTGCTGCATCTTCAAAAAGCCATACCAGCGGCGCACCAATGGTTTACGCCACCACTGTGCCGCGGCCAGGTCCAGTAGCCGGTCACGAGTGATCGGGTGGTGCACCGTGGCCACGACGGGCAAACCCGCAGCCACAATGTCGAGCAGCCCAACGCCGAGACTCTGATTGTCGTGCACCACATCGAACTCGTCTCGCCGGTCAGCCAGCAGGCGGGCGGCCCGTACGCTGAATGTGCGCGGCTCAGGAAAGCCGGCCGTCCATACCGTGGCCAACTCGAGGAGATCGATGTGGTCGCGAATTTCACGCGGATGCGGCAGCCGGAACGGGTCCGGTTCGCGATACAGGTCCAGGCTGGGTACCTTGCACAGTGAGACGCGGGGGTCGAGTACCTCGGGGTAGGGCTGACCGGAGAAAACCTCAACGTGGTGGCGGAGGTCGGCGAGGCCGCGACTGAGGTGGCGCACGTATACGCCCTGTCCGCCGCAGTGCGTCTTGCTGCGGTAGGACAGCAAAGCGATCCGCATGCTCACGCCCGTTCTGTTATGGCAGCGCCCGCACATGCCGCGGTGAAACTATCGAAGCACCTTAGCAGGCGGCCTGGACACGTGTCTGGACTATAGTTTGACGGGCTAGGTTGACGCAACGCGCCTCGGAAGGTGGCGGCTTCTGGGTTAACCGCGGCGGGTGTGACCGATATCAAACCAGTTTTGTGACGCAGGTCATTGCGCATCTCGCCGAGGTTAGGACAGCCTAACCTGCATTTGCACCAAACTTTGGAAGTGGCTTATGCCAACTAGCTCATCTGATCTGAATTGCGCTTTTGATCTGACGCTTGACGAGGTCCGGCGACGTACCGCCGTGCTGGAGGCGATCGGTGACGACTGGGATCCGATTCGCGCGCTGGCCGAGGAAGAGCAGGCCTACGCCATGCTGTATTCGAACCTGGATGACGAGCAGCAACGCCCATACGACGAGCTGGTCACTGCCGGCGTGCTGCCGGACCGGGCGGTGGACCGTGCTTCA
>JAFAQO010000140.1 GCA_019246375.1 Mycobacterium sp.
TGACCCACACGCCTTCTCGTCGGATGAACGCACGCGGCGCATCAGCGAGCGGTGGCGCCGCCTCGGTTTCCAGCTCAACATGGCCGACCTGTTCTATAAGGGCGAGCGCAGCGTCGTGATCGACTACCTGACCACCCACGGCTGGCAGGTGACCGCCCATCCCGCTAGGAAGCTGTACGAGCGCAATGGTTTTGAGTTCCCTGAAGACGAGATGATGGCCACCTTCGGCGAGATAAGCTACGTCAACGCGACGCTCAGATAGGAAGACCGTGGCACGCGCTCATGACGATAGCTGGGATCTGGCCTCCAGTGTGGGCGCAACAGCCACGATGATCGCCGCCGGGCGCGCGATGGCGACCAAAGACCCACGCGCGTTGATCAACGATCCGTTCGCCGAACCACTGGTTCGCGCGGTCGGATTGGAGTTCTTCGTCAAGATGATCGACGGCGAGCTCGATCTCTCGGTGATCGAGAATGCATCGCCCGCACGTACGCAGGCGATGGTCGACGGAATCGCGGTGCGGACGAAGTACTTCGACGACTACTTCATCGCCGCCATGGACAGCGGTGTGCGGCAAGCGGTGATCCTGGCCTCCGGCCTGGACTCGCGCGCCTACCGGTTACCGTGGCCGGCTGAGATGGTCGTCTACGAGATCGACCAGCCACAGGTGATCGACTTCAAGTCCACGACGCTGGCCGAACTCGGCGCCGAACCGGCTGCCACACGGCGCACCATCCCTATCGATCTCCGTTCGGACTGGCCCGTAGCACTGCGGGAGGCCGGCCTGGACACCACGGCGCCGACCGCGTGGCTGGCCGAGGGTCTGCTGATCTACTTGCCGCCGGAAGCGCAAGACCGCCTATTCGACGACATCACCACGCTGAGCGTGCCAGGAAGCACGATCGCCACCGAATATGTCCCTGGCATCAAGGATTTCGACGCTGCCCGCGCTGAGCGTGTCAGGGAGCTCTCCCGTCCACTTCGCGAGCACGGCGTCGACATCGACATGCCGTCGCTGGTATACGCCGGCGAGCGCAACCATGTCATCGACTATCTGCGCGCCAAACACTGGGACGTCGACGGCGTCTCACGCACCGAGCTATTTGTCCGCAACAGCCTTGACGTTCCCGCGGTCGAAGACGACGATCCGCTCGGCGAAATTATTTTCGTCAGCGGCACACTGGCTTCTTAAGCCACTAACCTACAGTCGTGACTCCCCCAGCCATAACACGCTCGCACCGGTGAAGGTGCGCTCGACCTGGTCGAGGATTGCGACGAGCGAGCGGCCGAGTAATTCGCCCACCGCATCGGGCAACGAGGCAGCGGCGGGCAGTGATGACGGACGCGGTCGCAAGAACTCCCACAGCGACGAGCTCGGATAGTTGACGATGCGGGCTTCGGTGTCTTCGTCCAGGCCAGCCAGGATCTTGGCCCGGCGCAATGCCGTACGCAATCCGCCGAGCTCGTCCACCAGGCCGCGCTCGAGCGCATCGGCGCCCGTCCACACCCGGCCCTGGGCCACGGCATCCACAGCTTCGGTGCTCATCCTGCGTCCGTCGGCGACGCGCTGGACGAAGTCGGCGTAGAACAAGTCCGCCTCAGCCTCGACCTGGGCGTGCTGTTCGGGCGTGAAGGGCGCGTTGATCGACCAGGCGTCGGCATTGGCGTTGGTGCGCACGGCATCGGATCCGACCCCAAGTTTCTCTTTGAGATCCCTGGCGACCAGCTTGCCGGCCACCACGCCGATCGAACCCGTGATGGTGCCCGGATTCGCCACAATCGCGTCGGCGGCCGTCGAGACATAGTAGCCACCGGAGGCGGCGACCGCACCCATCGACGCGACCACCGGCTTGCCCCGTTGCCGGGCTTTTGTCACCGCACGCCAAATGGTTTCCGACGCGGTGATCGAGCCGCCGGGGCTGTCGACCCGCACGAGGATCGCGGCAACCGAGTCGGCGGCGGCTGCCTCCCGCAGCGCCGCGGCAATGGTGTCGCCGCCGACAGTGGAGGGACCCAACGGCAACATTCGGGGTCCGCCACGCCCACTGACAATCTGACCGGTCACGTTGACCACAACGATCGTCGGCTTCGGCTTGCGCCCGGGCATCGGCGGCATCGGTGGCGTCAGCCTCGCCGCGCTCATCCGGGCATAGCGCGCCAAATACAACCGCGGCGGCGCCTTCTCGTCGGCGTCAGCATCACCGGTTTCCGGGGAAATACCTTCAGCACCAACCAGTTCGGCTACACGAGCATATGCTTCGTCACGGAACCCGATGCGGTCGATCAGACCGGAGGCGACGGCGTCGTCGCGCAATAACGGCGCCCGGTCGGCCAGCGCGTCGAGAGTGCCGGGATCGAGCTTGCGTGACTCGGCCACCGCCTGCCACACCTGGCCACGCAGACTCTCCAGCAGCCGACTGTCGGCTTCGCGATGCGCGTCGGTGTAGCGGTCCTCCGTGAAAAGGTTTGCAAAGGACTTGTATTCGCCCTTGGCGACGAACTGCGCTTCGATGCCGGCCTTATCGAGCGCCTCCCGCAGAAATAGGGCGTTGGTGGCAAAACCGACCAGCCCCACGGTTCCCGACGGTTGCATCCACACTTCGCCGAACGCCGAGGCCAGGTAATAGGACAGTGTTCCGGGGTAAGTCTCGGCCCACGCCAGTGACGGCTTGACGGCGGCGAACGCAGCGATGGCTTCGCGTAGCTCCTGCAGCGGCCCGGCCGCTGCGGACGGCAGTTGCACGCGTGCAATCAGGCCGGCGACCCGCCGGTCTTCGGCGGCGCGGTGAATCGCGGCCACGGCTTCACGCAGCAGCAGCGGGCGACCACCCCCGCTGATGATTGCCAAGGGATCGAAGCCGCCAGCCTCAGCCGGCACGGAGTGCAGGTCTAGTTCGAGCACGCAGCCTTTGGGTATGCCGTGGTGGCGCGCGGTATCGACACGGCGGGCCAAGGTGAGAACATCATCAGCGCCGGGAAGGAAAGCGAACATGTATTGCAGCCTACCGATGCCCGGCGCCGGCCCCGCAGAAGTCGGCCGTACGGTAGTGAGGTGAGGTTTGCGATCTCAATTCCTCAGCTTGACAGCAACGGGTTCGATGCGGCCGGCGTACGTGCCTATCTCAACCGGGCAGAGGAGCTGGGCTACGTCGGCGGCTGGGTGCTCGAGCAGACGGTCGGCGAGGCACCCCTGCTGGCGCCGTTGGAATTGCTGGCCTATGCGGCAGCATGTACCGAGCGGCTGCGCCTGGGCGTCGCCGTGCTGGTTGCGTCGTTGCATGATCCGCTTCAGCTGGCCGCGGCGGTGACCGCCGTCGACCGGCTCAGTCACGGTCGGCTGGACCTTGGCGTCGCACCCGGCGGCGGCTTCCGCCAGTTCTCGGCTTTTGGGGTGGAGAAGGCAAGCTTTGTCCGGAGTTTCACCGAAGGGCTGGAGTTGATGAAAGCCGCCTGGTCTGACGAACCGCGGGTGACATTCCACGGCCGGTTCCGTCAAGTCGACGACCTTCCGATCCAGCCCAAGCCGGTGCAGCGACCCCATCCGCCGATCTGGTTCGGCGGACAGGCGCCAAAGGCACTCGCCCGGGCGGTACGCCACGGTGACGCCTTCCTCGGCGCAGGTTCATCGACCACCGCAGACTTCGCGCAGGCGGTGAAAACCGTGCGCCACCAGCTTGCCGAACAAGGCAAGGACCCGGCCCGCTTCCCCATTGGCAAGCGGGTTTACCTGATGATTGACGACGATGCCGCCAGGGCCCGCGAACGCGTGCTCGCCGGACTCCGCCGCATCTACGGCCGGCTGCGGGGCATCGACGCGGTTCCGGTGTCCGGCAGCCCCGACGACGTCGTGCGCGGGCTGCGCGCCGTCATCGATGCCGGCGCCGAGATGCTTCTGCTCAATCCGGTCGGCGACGATGTCGCCCAGGACCGCGAGCAGATGGAACGCCTTGCCGCAGAGGTGATTCCGCAGTTGCGCTGACGATATCCAACGTTCGCGATATAACCACTCCATGGTTCTCAAAGTCAGCGTGTCGCCCGACCTGATCGGCGGAGACGTCGAGGAGGGTTACGGCAAGGTCGGCGATGCATTTCGCGCCAACTTC
>JAFAQO010000298.1 GCA_019246375.1 Mycobacterium sp.
GTGATGGGCACTGACCGCCGTGGTGGGATCGCCGGCGTCTGGATCGGGCCGCAGCACGCAGGCACCTTCCCCGGCGAACAGCTCGGCGGCCCCATCTCCGTCGACGACGGCGAGCACGGCCCGTTCCCGGGTCCAGCTGCCCGGCGGCAATCCGGCGACGCCGGAACTGAGCGCAGAGATCTGAATCCGCCGGGGGCTGCCGAAAGCCAGACCGGCCTCCACGGCAGCGCCGGCGTCATCGGTGTGCACGTGCACCGAGTAGCCGTCGACAGCATCGGAGGCCGAAGCGGCGATAGCCACCGATTCACCCAGCTGGCTGAGCCGATCCCGTAGCGCGTCCGCGCCTGCGGCGTCGCAGCCGCCCAGCAGGTACATCACCTCGAATTGCGGTGCGGGATGTCCGGCCGCCGTGACTGCCGGCAATCGGCGCGGCGACGGCTCATACACCGCGCGGGCGGGTGCTTGCCCCGTGATTGTCGAGGTGAGCGCGTCAAGAAGGACCAGCAGGCCGCGGCCTCCGGCGTCGACCACGCCGGCGTTGGCGAGTACGTCGAGCTGCTCGGGGGTCTTCTCCAGCGCGATCGCCGCGGCGTCGGCGGCGGCGGTTATGGCCGTGGCCAGCCCTTCGCCGCCGTCGGCGCACTGCTCGAGCGCGCCGGCCGCGGAACGCAGCACCGAGACGATCGTCCCGGGAATCTCCTGGCCGCCCATCGAGGAGACGACCAGGTCGACCGCGTGCCGCAGCGCAGCCCCCAGCATGGCCGCATCGATTTGGAGTAGTTCGCTGTCGGCTGCGGCTGCCGCGGTGACGTCAGCGATGCCACGCAGGATTTGCGACAGGATCACCCCCGAGTTGCCCCGTGCGCCGTTGAGGGCACCCGCCGACAGGGCGGCCGCGACATGGGCGACGTCGCCCGAGCCGGACTCGGAATTGGCCTCGGCCAAGGCTGAGCGCATGGTGAACAGCATGTTGGTGCCGGTGTCGGAGTCGGCGACCGGGAAGACGTTGAGGCGGTTGATCTCGTCGATGTGGGTGATCAGGTCGCTGACGGTGGTGTGCGCCCAATCGCGCAGCGCAGACGCGTCCAGCAGACGGTCTGACTTGCCCGCTTCCGAGCCCACCCCGCATCACCTCCTGGCAACCGCCTCTGGTGGGCGCCAGCCTATCCATTAACGCCGACAGCGCTGATCAACGGCGCAGCCTTGCTGTTCATCGTTTTGGCGCTTACCGGGGACGGCGGCTAAGCTGGCCAAGTTGTCGGTCACCCGCGGCGCGGCCGTTCGCGGCTCCGGTGAACCAGTATGAGATTTGAGGAGTTTCTGTCATGGCCGCCGTATGCGATATCTGCGGGAAGAGCCCAGGCTTCGGCAAATCGGTGTCGCACTCGCATCGCCGGACAAGCCGTCGGTGGAATCCCAACATCCAGAGCGTGCACGCCGTAACCCGTCCCGGCGGCAACAAGCTACGGCTTAGCGTGTGCACATCGTGCATCAAGGCCGGCAGGGTCACCCGCGGGTAGCGCTCGAGGGCGGACGCAGTTAGGGCAGCCGCCAGTCGATCGGCTCCGCCCCCAGCTCGACCAGCAGTTTGTTGGCGCGGCTGAATGGCCGTGACCCGAAGAATCCCCGCGACGCCGACAGCGGCGAGGGGTGCGGCGATTCGATCGCGACACAGTCGCTGCCCGCGAGTATCGGTTTGAGCGTCGACGCGTCGCGTCCCCACAAGATCGCCACCATCGGCTGGCGGCGATCGACCAGTGCGCGGATGGCGCGTTCGGTGACCGTTTCCCAGCCTTTGCCGCGATGCGACGCCGGATTGCTGGGCTGCACGGTGAGCACCCTGTTGAGCAGCAGAACCCCGCGCTGCGCCCATGGCGTGAGGTCGCCGCATGACGGCGCCGGATAGCCCAAGTCGCTGGCATATTCGGCGAAGATGTTCTCCAGGCTGCGCGGCACCGGCCGCACCTCGGGGGCCACGGAGAAGCTGAGCCCTACCGCGTGACCGGGAGTCGGATACGGGTCCTGGCCGACGATCAGCACCCGCACCTGGTCGAACGGGAAAGTGAACGCACGCAATACGTTTTGCCCGACCGGCAAATAACGGCGGCCCGCGGCGATCTCGGCGCGCAGGAATTGGCCCATCCTGGCGACTTGCTGCCCGACGGGCTCAAGCGCCCGTGCCCAGCCGTCGTCGACGAGTTCGCTAAGCGGCCGCGCGGTCATGCCAACCCTTGTGCCAGCAGCACCACGGTGTCGGCGCCCACATGACGGTCCTTCGAAATATGTTGATACTCAGGTGATTGCGCCCACTGTCGGAATGCCGACTCATCGGGAAAGGACATCAGCACTACCTTCTCCCGGTCCCAATGGCCCTCCACCACCTGAGGTGACTCGTCGGCGGCCAGCAGCGTGCCGGAATGATGACGGAAGACCTCCATGAACCTCGCCTGATAGCGGTCGTAGGCTGCGCGGTCGGTGAACCGCAGCTGAGCGATCGCGTACACGGTCACCGAGCTACCTTAACGAGCCAAACGACTGCCAACCCGCGTATCCGTGCCACTCTCCGCCGTCGACCAGCACCCGGGCCGGCCCGTCAAGTACCCGCCCGATGACCCGCCACCCGGCCGGAACCGGGCCGGCGAATGCCGCGACCAGGGCGTGATCCTCTCCCCCGCCCAACACCCACGACCAGGGATCGGCACCCACCACATCCGCAGCAGCCACCAGCGGCTCACGATCGCGGGCCAGCGCTGCGGTGGACAAATCGATGGTCACTCCGGACGCCTGCGCGATGTGAGTCACGTCGGCGACGAGGCCGTCGGAGACGTCGATCATCGCCTGGGCGCCGTTATCGGCGGCTGTCCGACCCTGGCCGTAGGGCGGTTGCGGCACCAGATGACGACGCCGCAACTCGTCGAAACCTTCACTAGCGTTGTCCCACAATGCGTATCCAGCGGCAGCGCGGCCCAGGTCGCCGGCGACGGCGATCACCGAGCCGGGCCGCGCCCCGGCCCGCAGCACCGGTGCGCGGCCGGCCAGATCACCCAGCACGGTCACCGACACCACCCACTGCGGGCAGCTGACCAGATCGCCGCCGACAATCCCGGCGCCGACTCGCTCCGCCTCGTCCCACATGCCGTCTGCCAGCGCACTGACCTGCTCGGCCGGTGTTTCGACGGGCGCGCCGAAGGCGACGACGAACGCAGTGGCCCGACCGCCCATCGCCTCGATATCGGCGGCGTTCTGCGCAATGGCCTTGCGGCCGACGTGGTGTGGTGTCGACCAGTCCAGCCGGAAATGCCGGTTCTGCACGAGCATGTCCGTCGAAACCGCCGTCCGGCCGTCGCTGGCGAACACCACCGCCGCGTCATCGCCGGGGCCAAGCGCTGTGGTGGCCGGCTGTCGACGACCCGAAACCAGCCGGTCAATCAGCGCAAACTCCCCTAACTGGCCCAGCGTCGGGCCGGGCTCGCCGCTGGTCATATGCTTCCTCCCGGCTCGTTCAGTCCGGCAACACCGGTCAGACCTGCGGTAAGTTTGGTCCGCCGACTCCGGTGGCCAGACGAGTGGAAGTGTAGGTGGCCCGACGACGATGCGGGCCGTGCAGCGGCCCGAGGAGGAGTCGGGCAATTCAACCGGCCCGACGACGATGCGGGCCGTGCAGCGGCCCGAGGCGGGGGCACCCCCAGCCGCGCAGCGGCGAGGGGGCGAGTCGGGCAATTCAACCGGGACGACGCGATGGATAGCCGGACCAGAGACGACCGAGTGGCCAGTTCGGACGGGCCACCGCGCGCTCTGCTGATCGCCGCGCTGGTGCTCGCGGTGGGCACGGTCGGCATCATCTTGGCCATCGCGGCCACGCGCCGGGCTCCGCAGCAACCGGTCGCCATTCCGGCCGCTTTCGCGCCGCACGCCCAAGATCCGGCCTGCCGCGCGCTGCTGAACGCGCTGCCGCAGCGGCTCGGGGACTACCAGCGGGCACCGGCCGCGCAACCATCACCGCCGGGTGCCGCGGCGTGGCGGGCTCCACGCCATAGCGCCCCGATCGTGCTGCGGTGCGGACTCGACCGCCCGGCCGACTTCGTAGTGGGCGCCCCGATCCAGGTCGTCGATCGGGTGCAATGGTTTGAAGAGTCCGAGCCCGAGTCTGGCGGCGAAGCCGGTCGCAGCACTTGGTACGCCGTCGACCGCCCCGTCTATGTGGCACTCACCTTGCCTGCTGGATCGGGCCCGACACCCATTCAGCAGCTCTCCGACCTGATCGACCGCACGATCACCGCCGTGCCGATCAGCCCGGCGCCGGCGCGCTGAGCAGGCCGAGTCAGCGCAGCCCGACCCCGCGCGCCAACGCCGTCTCGACCATCGTCGTCAGCAGGGTGCGATAGTCGACACCGCTGGCCGCCCACATCCGCGGATACATCGAGATCATGGTGAACCCCGGCATCGTGTTGACCTCGTTGATCAGCGGCCCCTCCTCGGTGAGGAAGAAATCGACCCGGGCCAGGCCCTGGCAGTCGATCGCCCGGAACGCCGCGATGGCCAGCTCTCGCACCGCATCGCTGACGTCGTCATCGACCTTGGCAGGCACGTCCAGCTCGGCGGCGTCGTCGAGGTATTTGGTCGCGAAGTCGTAGAACGGGTCTTCCCGGCCCCGTACACCGACCACCCGGATCTCCCCGAGAGTGCTGGCTTGCACCGTCCCGTCGGGGAATTCGAGCACGCCGCACTCCAGTTCGCGCCCGGCCAGCGCCGCCTCGACGATCACCTTCGGGTCGTGGCGTCGGGCGTCGGCAATCGCCGCGGGCAGCTGTTCCCACGTCGTCACCCGGTTGACACCGATCGAGGAGCCGCCACGCGCGGGTTTGACGAACACCGGCAGACCGAGTCGTTGCCGTTGCTCGGGTGCCAGCATCTGCTGCGATGGCCGCAGTACCGCATACCCGCCGATCGGCAGGCCTTCGGCTGCCAGCAGCTTTTTGGTGAACTCCTTGTCCAAGCCGGTCGCGCTGGCCAACACTCCCGCCCCGACATAGGGCACACCGGCAAGTTCCAGCAGGCCCTGGATGGTGCCGTCCTCACCGTACGGGCCGTGCAATACCGGAAACACCACGTCGACGGAGGCCAGCACCCCGCCTGCGCCCGCGCCGCTCGTGGCATCGTGCGACAACAGCTGGCCGCGCTGCCGCGGATCCTGGGACAGCGCCAGCACGGTACCCGACGTGCCGCTGACCTCGGGCAACCGCCCGTCGGTGATCGCCAGCGCCTCCGGGCGGCCGTCGGTGAGTACCCACGAGCCTTCCGGCGTGATGCCGACCGGGATCACCTCGAAGCGTTGCGGGTCGAGATTGCGCAAGATGCTGCCCGCCGAAACACAGGAGATGGCGTGCTCGTTGCTGCGCCCGCCGTACACCACAGCGACCCGGATGCGGCCGCTGCGGGGCGTCAGCGATCCGGCGGCTCCGGTCGCCGGGGGCGGTTCAGGCGCACTCACAACCTAGAGAGGCTACCGCGTGAGCCGTCCGAGACCCGGGTAATCATTCCGGCTTGGTGCTGCGACCCAGCAGCAAAACCACTGCTTCATCAACCGAAAGTCCCTTATGACAGACCCGGTGCACGGCATCGGTGAGGGGCATCTCGACGTCATAGCTGGACGCCAGCGCCAGCACAGACTGGCAGGACGTCACACCTTCCACGACATGGCCGTCTTTTGCCCGCATCGCCGACTGCATCGTTTCGCCGCGGCCCAGGCGTTCACCAAACGACCGATTGCGTGAATGCGGCGAAGTGCAGGTGGCCACCAGATCACCCACTCCCGCCAAGCCGGCCAGCGTGGCGCCCTTGGCCCCCAGAGCTATTCCGAGCCGCATGATCTCGGCCAGTCCGCGGGTGATGATCGCCGCCGAGGTGTTTTCTCCGAGACCCACACCCGCGGCCATCCCGCAGGCCAGCGCAATGACGTTCTTGCACGCGCCGCCGATTTCGGTGCCGATGACATCGGCGTTGGTGTACGGACGGAAGTACCCGCTGTTCAGCGCGCGCTGCAAAGCGACTGCGCGTCCGGAATCGCTGCATGCGACGACGGTGGCGGCGGGCTGTCCCTCGGCGATCTCACTGGCCAGGTTCGGCCCGGACACCACTGCAACGTGTGCCGGATCGACGCCGGTCACCGAGACGATGACTTGGCTCATCCGCATCAGGGTGCCCAGCTCGATGCCCTTGGCCAGACTTACCAGGGTCGCGCCCTCGGAGAGCAAACCGGTCCACTGCTCGAGGTTGGGCCGCATAGTCTGCGCCGGCACGCCCAACAGCACCGTCGTCGCGCCCCTGAGCGCCTCCTGGGCGTCGGCCGTGGCGTGGATGCCCGGCGGCAAGTCCACGTCAGGCAGGTAGTCAACATTGCATCGGGTGGCATTGATCTCCGCCGCAAGTTCAGGCCGCCGCGCCCACAGCGTGACCTCGCCACCGGCGTCGGCCAGCACCTTGGCCAGCGCGGTGCCCCACGCACCGGCGCCCATCACGGCTGTCGTCTTCGCCATCGCTGCCACGATAGCCGGGCGACGACGCGGGCCCGGACGCCCGCGAAACGATATTGGGCGATCAGTTCCAGTCTGAGGCCGGACGACGAAAACAGCGCTGGCAGGATGTCCGCATGAGCGGCACGCGGGCCGGCGGACCCGGTGATGTCGGCTTGGTCATCGCCGTCAAGCGGTTGACCGCCGCCAAGACCAGGCTCGCGCCGGTGTTCTCGGCGCGGACCCGGGCAAACGTGGTGCTGGCCATGCTGCTCGACACGCTGACCGCCGCTGCCGGCGTTGACTCGCTGCGCTCGGTCACCGTCATCACGCCCGACGACGCCGCGGCGGCCGCGGCAGCCGAGCTGGGAGCCGACGTGCTACCCGACCCGACGCCGGAGGGACATCCTGACCCACTGAACAACGCAATCGCCGCTGCCGAAGACGTGGTTGCGAAGTCAGTGCCCAACCTCGTTGTGGTACAAGGTGATTTGCCGGCACTGCAGCCGCAGGAACTCGCCGGGGCGATCGTCGCGGCGCGCAATCATCGCCGCAGCTTCGTCGCCGACCGGCTCGGCAACGGCACGGCGGCGCTATGTGCTTTCGGCGTCCCGCTTGATCCTCGGTTCGGGCCGAATTCCGCCGAGCGCCATCGGCATTCGGGTGCGATCGAGCTGACCGGCCCATGGCCGGGTCTGCGGTGCGACGTCGACACGCCCGACGACCTTGCGGCGGCCCGCCGCCTTGGGGTGGGCGCGGCGACCGCCCGGGCCCTCGCCGTCCGCTAGCGCAATCAAACCCAACAACGAGCGAACAGCAAACCAACGGC
>JAFAQO010000346.1 GCA_019246375.1 Mycobacterium sp.
CTGCACGGCTAGGCCTATTCAAACCTCATCAGATCGTTTCGTGTCGGCTCGCCCGCTCTGCAGACCCTCGGGTGTAGAGGTGTAGAACAGTGCTCATGAGCCAGCCCCTTCGGCATAGTGCGCGGAGACGGCGGTGACCTGCCGTGCATGAGCTGTCGCTGTGCCAAGCGATCGCCGGGGCGGTCAAACCGTATGCCGACGGCCGCCACGTCGATGTCGTCCGGGTCAAAATCGGGGCGCTTCGCCAGGTCGTTCCCGAATCGCTGTCGTTTTGCTGGACACTGGTCCGCGACTATGAGGACATGCCCGACGCCGAGCTCCAACTCGAGTTCGTCGCCGCCGAGGTTAAGTGCCGTTCGTGTGGCCGGCATTCGACGATCACCTCGCGATGGTCCCTGTTATGCCCCCATTGCGAAAGCGCCGACGTCGAGGTGCTGCGCGGCGACGAGTTCCTGGTGACCTCACTGGATGTTTCATGAAGGGTGCGCACGATGGGTAGGTTTCATCGGCACGACGACGGCGCGATGCACAGTCACGAACACGACGACGGTACGGCCCACACCCATGATCACGAGCACGGGGACCACAGCGGCTACGGCACCGGCTCTGAGCGGATCGACGTGCTGGAGGCGATCTTCGCCGAAAACGACATTCGGGCTGACTACAACCGGCAGGCGTTCGAGGCCAACGGCGTTCGGGCATTGAACCTGATGAGCTCGCCCGGTTCGGGCAAGACGACGGTGCTCGGCGCCACCCTCGACGAACTCGCCGGTGAGATGGCCGTCGGGGTCATCGAGGGCGACATCGCCACCGACCTCGATGCCGCCAAGCTGGGCGGCCGCGGCGCCCAGATCTCACTGCTCAACACCGGCAACGGGTTCGGCGGCGAATGCCACCTCGACGCGCCGATGGTCAACCGCGCGCTGCAGGGCCTCCAGTTGACCGGGCTGCAGCTGGTCATCATCGAAAACGTCGGAAACCTGGTATGCCCGGCGGAGTTCGACGTCGGCGAGCACGCCAAGGCCATGGTCTATTCGGTCACCGAAGGCGACGACAAGCCGCTCAAGTACCCGGTGATGTTCCGTGCGGTCGACGTCGTGCTGCTCAACAAAATCGACCTGATCCCCTATTTGGATGTCGACGTCGATCGCTACATCGCACACATCCGCGAGGTCAATCCGATGGCGACGATTTTGCCGGTCAGTGCCCGAACCGGTGACGGCATGTCAGCCTGGTTTGGATGGGTGCGGCGGTTCGTGGCAGGCGACTCGCCGTGAAGCTGAACGCCCCGCACTTCCGCAGATGATGCGAATCGCTTTGCATGACAACAGATGCAAGTCATTCGCATGACGGGTAGGTTAAACTGATGCTGATCGGCGGTCAGTTGCTTGCGGCTTCGATTGACCGACCACAATACCGCTTGCGTAGCCGGAAAGCGGCGGAATTCCGGAAGCCTGGACAACCATTCCGGATTTGCCGAAAGGTCGTTGACAAGGCATGTTGGCCGGAGTAGACCCAGAAAATAGCGCCGCGTAAGCGGGCCGACGGTCGACTCCGGCGGTGTAAGGGGCCCCCAGTCCGGCCCCGGAAAGCTGCGGTATGCCAACGGAAGCAGCAGTCAAGGCGGAAGAAACATTGATCCATGTGCTGTGGATCAACGCGGGTCTGAGTTGCGACGGTGATTCGGTGGCGTTGACTGCCGCCACCCAACCCAGCGTCGAGGAAATCGCGTTAGGCGCCCTCCCTGGGCTGCCCAAGGTGGCCGTGCACTGGCCGCTGATCGATTTCGAATGTGGGCCCAACGGTGGGGCTGACGATTTCCTCGAGTGGTTCTTCAAGGCCGACCGCGGGGAGCTTGAACCGTTCGTCCTGGTCGTCGAGGGCTCGATCCCCAACGAACAGATCAAGAACGAAGGGTATTGGTGCGGCTTCGGCAACAATCCGGCAACCGGCCAGCCGATGACCACCAGCGAGTGGCTGGACCGGCTCACGCCTAAGGCAACCGCGGTTGTCGCGGTTGGGACCTGCGCCACCTACGGTGGCATCCACGCCATGGCCGGCAACCCGACCGGCGCGATGGGCGTGCCCGACTATCTGGGGTGGGACTGGAAGAGCAAGGCCGGGATTCCGATCGTTTGCGTACCTGGCTGCCCGATCCACCCGGACAACTTGTCCGAGACGATCCTCTACCTGCTCTACCAGGTGGCCGGGCAGGCGCCGAT
>JAFAQO010000352.1 GCA_019246375.1 Mycobacterium sp.
ACACCCCGTTAGTGGTCATCGAGTTGTTCGCCCAGCGCAGCGACGTATCGGCACGGTCGGTGACCAGCACGATCGTCTCGTCGGCGCGTCCTGACCGTGCCGCGTCCAACGCGATCTCGACCGCCAGCTGAGCGCTGATCATCGGCCCGCCTCGGCACGGGTATTGAGCACGTTGACGCCGCGGAACAACGCCGACGGGCAACCGTGGCTGACCGCGGCCACCTGGCCGGGCTGGGCCTTACCGCAGTTGTACGCCCCGCCCAACCGCCAAGTCGACGGCCCGCCGACGGCTTCCATCGAATTCCAGAAATCGATGGTGGTGGCCTGATAGGCGACGTCGCGCAGCTGACCCTCCAGCCGACCGTCGCGGATGCGGAAGAACCGCTGACCGGTGAATTGAAAGTTATACCGCTGCATGTCAATTGACCATGATTTGTCGCCGACGATGTAGATGCCGTCCTGCGCTCTGACGATCAGGTCGGCGGTGCTGAGATCCTCCGGGCTGGGCTGCAGTGAAACATTGGCCATCCGCTGGATCGGGACGTGGTGGGGCGAGTCGGCATACGAGCACCCGTTGGAGCGGGGCTGGCCGAGCCGCGGCGCGAACACCCGGTCGAGCTGATAGCCGACGAACACCCCGTCGCGGATCAGGTCCCAGCTTTGCGCGGCCACCCCCTCGTCGTCGTAACCTGTGCTGGCCAAACCGAATTCGACGGTGCGGTCGGCGGTCACGTTCATCACCGGCGAGCCGTAGCGTAGGGTGCCGAGCTTGTCCGGCGTGGCGAAGGAGGTCCCGGCGAAGGCCGACTCGTAGCCGATGGCGCGGTCGTATTCCGTGGCGTGGCCGATGGATTCGTGGATGGTCAGCCATAGGTTCGTCGGGTCGATCACCAAATCGGTCGGTCCCGGTGTCACGCTGGGCGCTTTGAGCTTTTCGGCCAGCAGCGACGGCAATTGCGCCAGCTCGTCGGACCAGTCCCACACCTCGTCGCCGCCTACCGCCTCCCAGCCGCGGGCCGTGGGTGGCGCCAGCGTCCGCATCGAGTCGAAACCGCCCGCCGCCGCGTCGAGGCTCACCGCCTCCAGGATGGGCATCAGCCGCACCCGCTGCTGGGTGATCGACGACCCGAACGTGTCCGCGTAGAAAGTCTGCTCCTTGACCGTGGTCACAAACGCCGACACGTGATCCACCCCGTCGGCGGCCATCAGCCTGTCGGAGTAGTCCGCCAGCACGGCGATCTTGTCGGCGGTCGGCACACTGAACGGGTCGACCCGGTAGCTCGACACCCAGGTGGCGTCGGCGAACACCGGTTCGGGCGCCAGCTCGACCCGCTCGGCGTTCAGCCCTGCCAATCTGGTGGCCACCTGTACGGCCCGTCGCGCCGTGTCGGCCGCGACATCGGAGGTCAGCGCAGCGTTCGAGGCGAACCCCCAGGTGCCGTCGACGATGACGCGGACCGCCAGACCCAGCTCGCGGTTGATGACAGAAGCCTCCAACTCGCCGTCGCGCAACTGGATGACCTCGTTGGTGATGCGGTGAATTCGCAGGTCGGCGTGGCTGGCTCCGGCGGCAGTGGCCGCCGACAGCGCGGCGTCGGCCAGTTGTTGGCGGGGCAGGTGAAGGAAGTCGGCATCGATCCCCCGGTTGGGTGTCACCACTCCACCGTAACGAGCGGCTTTAATACACCCATGGCCGACGCCGGCGACGATGCAGAGCGAAGCGATGAGGAGGAGCGGCGCAAATGAACCACGCCGGCGACGATGCAGAGCGAAGCGATGAGGAGGAGCGGCGCAAATGAACGCCGCCCGGCACCGATCGACCGCGCTCGGATATGCGCTGCTCGCCCCCAGCCTGTTCGGCGTGGTTGCGTTCCTACTCCTGCCGATGCTTGTCGTGGTGTGGCTGAGCCTGCACCGGTGGGATCTGCTGGGACCGATCAGGTATGTCGGCCTGGGCAATTGGGGCTCGGTACTGACCGACTCGACATTCGGCAATTCGCTGCTGGTGACGTTGGTCTTCGTGGCGGTCGTGGTGCCGGTGCAGACGGTGCGCGGGCTGATCGCCGGCGCGATGCTGGCTCGCCGTCTGCCGGGCAGCAGCGTGTTTCGGACACTCTACGTGCTGCCGTGGATCTGCGCTCCGCTGGCGATCGCGGTGTTGTGGCGCTGGGTCCTGGCGCCCACCGACGGCGCGGTCAGCACGGTGTTGGGTCATCGCATCGAATGGCTCACCGATCCGGGCCTGGCGCTTCCAGTGGTGTCGGCGGTTGTGGTCTGGTCCAACGTCGGCTATGTCGCGTTGTTCTTCCTGGCCGGCATTCTCGCCATCCCGGCCGATATTCATGCGGCCGCGCGCACCGACGGCGCGACTGCCTGGCAGCGGTTTTGGCGGATCACGTTGCCGATGCTGCGGCCGACGATGTTCTTCGTGCTGGTGACCGGAGTCGTCAGCGCTGCACAGGTTTTCGATACGGTGTATGCGTTGACGGGTGGCGGGCCTTCGGGGCGCACTGATCTGGTGGCCCACCGGATCTATGCCGAGGCGTTCGGGTCGGCGGCGATCGGGCGGGCCGCGGTAATGGCGTTGGTCTTGTTCGTCATTCTGGTCGGCGTCACCGTCGCTCAGCACCTGTACTTCCGGCGGCGGATCAGCTATGACCTCACTTAAGGCGGTTCCGGTCTACACCGGTTTGGTGGCCGGTGCGGTCATCACGTTGGCACCATTCGCGCTTGGGCTGCTGACGTCGTTTACGTCTAGTAGGCAGTTCGCGACCGGTACGCCGTTGGCCTTGCCCCGGCCACCGACACTGGCGAACTACACCGATCTGGGTGGCGCGGGCTTCGGCCGGGCGCTGGCGGTCACCGCGTTGATGACGATGGTGATTGTGCTTGGCCAGCTATGCTTTTCAGTGCTGGCGGCCTATGCATTCGCGCGGTTGCGGTTTCCCGGCCGTGACGCACTGTTCTGGGTCTACATTGCGACGTTGATGGTGCCGGCCACGGTTACCGTGGTGCCGCTCTATCTGATGATGGCGCAGCTGGGCCTGCGGAATACCTTCTGGGCGTTGGTGCTGCCGTTTGTTTTCGGCTCGCCGTACGCGATCTTCCTGCTGCGCGAGTACTTTCGCGCGATTCCCGACGAATTGGTCAACGCCGCCCGGCTTGACGGTGCCAACACTCTGGACGTGATCGTGCATGTGGTGGTGCCGGCGAGTAGGCCGATCCTGGTCACGCTGACGCTGATCACCGTGGTTTCGCAGTGGAATAACTTCATGTGGCCGTTGGTGATCACCAGCGGTGCCAAGTGGCGGGTGCTGACGGTGGCGACGGCCGCCCTGCAGTCTCGCTATAACGCCCAGTGGACACTGGTGATGGCCGCGACGACTGTCGCGATCGTGCCGCTGATCGTGCTGTTCGTTGCATTCCAGCGTCACATCGTCGCCTCAATCGTGGTGACCGGCCTGAAATGACCTGGCGGCCGCGGTTTTCCACACTGGTCGCGCTGGCGCTTGTCATGGTGGCCGTCCTGCTCGGTGCGACGGCGGTGTTGTTGGGCCGCTTGTCTGAGCCGCGCGGCGGCAGGACTGTCGTCACGGTGCGGCTATGGGACGAGGAGGTCGCCGCGGCCTACCGGCAGTCCTTCGAGGCGTTCACCCGCAGGCATCCCGATATCGAGGTGCGCACGAATGTGGTGGCGTATTCGACATACTTCGAGACGCTGCGCACCGACGTGGCCGGAGGCAGCGCCGACGACATCTTCTGGCTGTCCAACGCTTATCTCGCCGGCTACGCGGACAGCGGCCGGCTGATGAGAATCGCAGGCGCCGGGCCGGACTGGGAACCGTCGGTGGTCGACCAGTTCACCCGCGAGCATGTGCTGTGGGCTGTGCCGCAATTGACCGATGCCGGGATCGCGGTGTACTACAACGCGGACCTGTTGGCGGCCGCCGGAGTCGGCCCTGCCGAGTTGGCGGCGCTGCGGTGGAGTCAGGACGGTGGCGACACCCTGCGTCCGCTGCTCGCCCGGCTCACCGTCGATGCCGACGGGCACTACGCGGGCGCAACGGGTTTCGACGCTCGACGGGTCCGGCAGTGGGGCTACAACGCGGCGAACGACCCGCAGGGCATCTACCTGAACTACATCGGGTCGGCGGGCGGGGTGTTCCAGCGCGGCGACGAGTTCGCCTTCGACAACCCCGCCGCGGTCGAGGCGTTCAGCTACCTGGTCGTCCTGATCAACCACGACCGCGTCGCACCACCGGCATCCGACACCAACGACAACGGTGATTTCTCCCGCAACCAGTTCATGGCCGGCAGAATGGCGCTCTTCCAATCCGGCACTTATAACCTGGCTGCTGTCGCCGATCAGGCTCGCTTCCGGTGGGGCGTCACCATGCTGCCATTAGGGCCGAAAGGCCGGGTGAGCGTCACCAACGGCATTGCTGCCGCGGGTAATTCGGCCTCTAAGCATCCGGACGCCGTGCGGAAGGTGCTGGCATGGATGGGTAGCAGGCAAGGCAACGAATACCTGGGTCGGCGTGGCAGTGCCATCCCCGCGGTGCGGTCGGCGCAACGGGTGTACTTCGACTACTGGGCTGCCAAGGGCGTCGACGTCACGCCGTTCTTCACGGTGCTACATGGCCCGCGTATCTCGGCGCCGGGCGGCGCCGGGTTCCCCGCCGGATATCAGGCCCTCAAGCCATATTTCGACGAGATGTTCCTGGGGCGCAGCGATGTGACGGCCACGCTGGCCCGGGCCCAGGCCGCGGCCAACGCCGCTGCCCGCCGGTAGTCCACAGTTCGTGGTTGATCCACAGGCTGACTTTGCTGGCTCCTGTGAGTCGGTGCGGAAGGAGATATTATTCGAACATGCTTTCGAGGTACGGCGATGCGGTTGCGGTGTTTGATGCGCTCGATGCCGCGATGGACGCCGTCGCCGCGCTGGATTCGGATACGTTCACTACTTTCGAGCGGTTTGAGGCATTGGAGCGCTGTGAGCGGATACGACGCCGGCTGCCCAGCCTTGAGCACGGGATGATCAACCAAATTGCCCGAGAGGCCACGGCCGAGGAGCTCGGCGGCAAGCTGTC
>JAFAQO010000377.1 GCA_019246375.1 Mycobacterium sp.
CGAACCATCCTGCGGGACAACAATTTCAAAGTGACCAACCCGGCCAACATGAATCTACCGGCGCCGATCAACTGGCTGATCCGCCGCACCGACCCACAGCTGCCTCACCCCGCCGAACCACCATCAATGCTGCAGGTCGACCCACCCGACCACATCCGCTACCGGCATCCCGTTGCCCACGCGTTCACCCCCCGCGCGATCGACAAACTGCGCACCCGAATCATCGAAATCACCAGCGAACTGCTGGACCGCCTCGAATCCAAACCGCAGCCAGACCTGATCGCCGACTATGCGGCACCCTTGCCGGCAGAAATCATCGCCGAAATCCTCGGGATACCCGAAGAGCGCCGACCACGGCTGCTCGACCGCGGAGATATAGGTGCCCCCCTACTAGATATCGGAGTGTCCTGGAAGACATTCCGCCGTGGCATGCAAGCCCTGCACGACGGTGGACAAGAAATCGCCGAGCGCATCGACCACCTACGCGTCCAACCCAGTGACGACATCTTCAGCCACATCATCCACAACGGAAACCTCAACCACCACGAACTGGCAACCACCGCGGCCTTACTCGCCGGCGCGGGATTCGAAACCACCGTCAACCTCATCGGCAACGCGATCGTGCTACTCCTGCAGCACCCAGAACAGCTGGCGATGCTTCGCGCAGACCCCGACTTATGGCCCAACGCCGTCGAAGAAGTCCTACGCCTCGCCGCACCAGTTCAGATGACTTCACGCACCACCGCCTGCGACCTCGAGCTCGACAGCCAGCACCTGCGAGCCCACGAGACCGTCGCATTGCTGCTCGCCGGCGCCAACCGCGACCCCGGCGTATTCGCCAACCCCGACACGTTCGACATCACCCGCACCAACGCCAAAGAACACCTGTCATTCAGCAGCGGCATCCACGCCTGCCTCGGGGCCAGCCTGGCCCGCATAGAAGCCACCATCGCGCTAGGCGCACTCTTCGACCGATTCCCCACCCTGCAACTCGACGGAACCCCGACTCCACGAGATCTGGCGACCCTCAACGGCTACAAGCACATCCCCGCGAAACTACCGACCACCAGCAAATGCTCAACGAACCAAACACAACCCGTTTGTCCTTGACTCCTCACACCAGAGGAGTCAATCCCAACACGCGGACAGAGGGTCAATTCAAATCCGGCGTTGACACGCGCGATCCACCGCCAGCCTGGCTGGCCCGCTGACGCTGCTGAACGGAAGCACGGTTCGGGTACTCGTGGCTGCTGCCTGCTTCAACACCCGATTTCAATTGGGGTAGTGGACTACGCGTGTCCTAACCGCGCCAGCACCCTATCGTCGCTTTTGAGCAATCTGTCAGCACCAGGGAAGTGAGGCCATGGTGTGGCCTTCGACTTTGGAATCGCTCGCCCATGCCGCTGGGGCGTCGGCTTGCTTTACCAGGCGCGCGGCAGCGGCCTCGCCAAGACTTCGCGTTATCGGCTCGTCGAAAGGCTCGTTGTTTATCAAAGTCGGGTCGCCATGCCGGTGCTGATGGAGAAGTAGACGTGGTCCCGGCTATCACCAGCGCAGAGCTGAGCACGTTGCCGCTGGCGCCGAAGAATCCGCTGCCTTATCGGCAGCGGCTCAGTGCGGCGCGAATGTTGGACACCGGCCCGGAAAAGTTGCGAGACGCCGGCGGCTCGGTGACCCGAAACATCTTGGCGCCCAAGTGGATCACGGCGCCGCTGGTATTCATATCCTCACCGAATGGCGCCCGCGACATCCTCGGTCGCACTGACGGTTTCGCCGAACGCGGGGAAGCGCCAGTGTCACGGGAGCTGCGTGCGCTGGTAGGTGACAACCTGCTGGTCGTGGCGCACCATGAGTGGCTGCCGCGTAGGCGCGCGCTGCAGCCGATTTTCACCAAACACTACGTCCCCCGCTTCGCCGGACACTTCGCTGAAGCCGCCGAACAACTACCGCGTCAATGGGCCGACGGCGCTAGCGTCGACCTGGACGCCGAATGCCGCACACTGACCCTGCGGGCACTTGGCCGCTCAGTCCTCGGAATTGACCTCGACAGCCAGGCCGCTATGCTCGGGTCGGCACTTCACACGGCAGCCAAGTGGGCCGCTGATCGAGGGTTGCGCCCATTCAACCCACCGCGCTGGCTGCCGACCCCTGGACAGCGGCGAGCACGCGCTGTTAGCGCATCCCTGCATGAACTGGCCGGCGACATCCTCCAGGCGTGTCGAACCGACCCGCAACGTGAGGCACCACTAGTGCGCGCCCTGATGCACGCCACCGACCCGTACACCGGTCGCGCTCTACCCGATCGCGCCATCTGTGACGAATTGGTGCTGTTTCTAGTCGCCGGGCATGAAACCACGTCCACCGCACTGACCTATGCGCTGTGGTCATTAGGTCACCGGCCGGACCTACAGGAGCGGGTCGCCCACGAGGTCGGCCAACTCGGCGACCGACGTCTCACGCCTGACGACGCACCTCGGCTGCGCTACACCGTCCAGGTGCTGCACGAGGCGCTGCGCTTGTGCCCACCGGCGGCGGCGGTGGGCCGGATGGTTATGCAAGACATCGAGGTCGACGGCTACCGGTTGGAAGCCGGGACGTTCGCGGTGGTCGGAATCTATGCCCTGCACCACGATCCCAACCTGTGGGACGCCCCGCTGGTATTCGACCCGGATCGGTTCAGCCCGCAACGATCGAAAGGGCGTGACCGCTGGCAGTACCTGCCGTTCGGTGGAGGACCCCGGTCCTGTATCGGCGGGCACTTCGCGATGCTGGAGGCCACCCTCGCCCTGGCGACCATCATCCGGCGAATCGAAATCCGTTCCCTTTTCGCCGACTTTCCCATCACTACCCCACTCACCGCCATCGCCGCCGCACCCATTCCAGCGCAGGTTATCCGTCGTAAATAGGCCGATCAACCTCATGACTCGCACTCGTAGGTGACTTCAAGTGCCATGCGGTGGCGGCTGTTTCGGTTGGCGGTTTTGGTGCTGTTGCGGTGTGTGAGCGGACCGCTGCTGGTCTCGAGCTGGTTTTGGTTTCTGCTTGCGACGCCGTAGCGCCCGACGTCAGTGCGGGACCTCACCCTCGACAGCGCGCGCACCGACGATCCGCTGGCCAGGCTCAGCCCCCTACTTCTGCATGCCAGCGGCCGTAGTATTCGATAAAAGCAACCACTACACCGAGATGTTTGCGGCCCATGCGTGCACCTCCGGATAGCTGCCAACGAGCTGCGCTTTGAGCTTCATCTGGGGTGTGTAGAGCGACCCAACCCAGCGGCCCATCTCGATATCCACCCGTACCACTGATCCGTCGGGTTGCCGGTGATGTCCGGTGCGCACGAGCATAGCCCTGGGCTCCGGGCGCGACCGGCGTCCGCCAGTCGACGGCGTGATATTTGCCGTGCACTTTCCGTTCGGATCGGATCCTTGTGGTAGGCGCTGGCCTAGTGCTGTTGCGGGCATGACCTGATGTTCACGCCGCCGACGCCGAGCCGGAAAGAGTAGTCCCCTACCTGGATCGGCGAAATCGGCGAGACGGCCGTCACAGTGTGGTGACCGTTTCTGCTCGTCGTGCGGTCAAGCCCGTCGCCGGCAGTTCACCGGGGGGCCGCCGGCCCGGCTCGCAGGATCGCGGCTAACTCGTCTCGCGACTTGGCTCCCACCCGTTGACATGCCTGGTACACATGCCCCTCAACGGTGCGCACCGACATCACGAACCGATCGGCGATCTCGCGGTTGGACATGCCGGCAACAACGAGCTCAATGACCTCACGCTGCCGACCAGTGAAGGGGACTCCGACCGGACTACGCAGCGCCGGCGTGCACAGCCCACCACATTCCTCGGACAGTTGCCCGGCAAGCGCCGCGGCATAGAGTCCGCGTTTGCGCCGCTGCGCGGCGCTAAAAGCGACAGCCGCTTGGGCGGCGGCATCGGCCGCCGTGGCGCGATCACCGATCGCGCGGTAGTCAGCTGATGCCGCGAGAAGACCCTCGCCGTCGCCGGTCCGTAGGGATTCGGTATGTCGCGCGACGGCATCGGCGAGCGGCAGCGACAGCATGTCGGCGAGTTGCCGCGCGCGTACGGCGCCTGATGCATCGCCCCACTGAGCTGCCGCCTGCAGGCAAGCCAGCTCGTGAGTCGGCTGGGTACGATCACGCGCATCCTGGGCGGCCGCCCGTACGGTCGCAATAGCCTCGCTGAGGCAACCGCTGCTGGCCTGTGCCCACCCAGTTGCCAGACTGAAAGCCGTCTGCATGAACAGGTAATCGGTTGGCACAGGACTGCGCGCCTTGCTGAGCGCTTCATTCGCGGCGGCCGACTGCCCGAGTTTGGCGTGCGCCTCAGCCAGCGCGAAAAAGCTCGCATGCCGTAAACCCGTGGCCACACCGTGCTTTTCGATTCTTGCCAGTGCCTCGTGCAAAAGTTTTACTGCGCTGGGTAGGTCGCCGCGCGCAAGTTCGGAGGCGCCAAGCAAGAAC
>JAFAQO010000395.1 GCA_019246375.1 Mycobacterium sp.
AACGTCTTGCCGGTGCCGGCGCTGGCCTCCAGCACGGTGGTGGAGCCGTCTTTCGGCATCGGACCCAACAGGTCGAATCGATCCATCAGCCGGATTTCCCTTCAACAGCCAACGCCGGGAGCCACAACCGGGCGGCAAGCGCGCCCAGTCGAGTGTCTTCCCCAGGCATCTCGAGGCCCGGCTCGGGCGGACCGAGTAGCACCTCGAACGGAGCCTTGAATCCCCAGACCCGTACGTGCGCCGGCTCGCAGTCTTCGCCTTGAAAATTATTGCTTTCCCACTTACTGCGGGCGTATTTCACCGGATCCTTTCCCTTGTGGCGCCGTTCCGCCCAGGCGTAGGACGTCTTGAGCGGTAGCGGTAGCGGCTCGCGGTGACCCGCATCGAAAAGCGTTACGACGTCTCGCAATACCGCCACGGCATCGACCGGCTTCCGGAATGAGCACACCTCGATAGTGTCTTCGGGGCCACGCCCGACGCAGATCGCGGACCAGTCGTGGGTGGGATCATCGGCAGCGAGTGCGACCAGCGAGAGCCAGGCCTGCAGCTTGTGTTTGGCAGCCAGCCTGGAGTAGGTCACCTCGACGATCCGATCGTCGAATACGCGGCTTAGCGTGCCGGTGACGCGGCGACCTTCGGCGAGGTCGATGGTGACATCGCGGGCATGGGCATGCACCCGCTGATGGCTTTGGGCAATGCTCGCCAGCTGAGCGGCTGTTTTGCTGATGACTTCGGCCTTGCGCCAGCCCAGTTTTCCGGGCGGCAGTGTGCCGCGGCGCCATTCAGCGTTCATCGCCACCTTGAGGTCCATGCCGCGCAACATGTCGCGCAGCATCCGGTCGCCAACGGCCCACTCGTCGAGCGCGTCGATCTCGACCGGCATCGCGTCCTTGACCGTGTCGACGTCCCATGGCAGGGCGTAGTCGAGCTGTCGGAAGAAGCCTTTGACCGGGTCTTTGAAAAAGTCGAGCAGATCGGCCAGTGTCACATCGCCGGCAGGTGGCGCGGGCAACTGTTTGGTGAAAAACCTCGCCGGCTCGCACCGTTTCCCGGTAGCGGCCTCAACGGCGGCCAGCGCGGTGGGGTCGAACGTGAACGGCTTGTCAGGTACGAGCGCGCCGGGTGTGACGTTCTTGCGGTCGAACGGCTGTAACGGGTGTCTGGTGACGATGCGCTCGCGCACCGGCGATTGTGTCGTCTGGTCCAATGCGTCGAGCACTTCGGCCAGCGGCACCGCGGGCGGGCGGGGATGCCCGTTGTGTTCGTCGGCGCCGCTGTAGGTGATCACCAGCGTCTCAGTGGCCGCGTTGATCGCGTCGAGAAGTAATTGCCGGTCCTCCGAACGGATATCGCGCTCACCGGTCATCGGCTTGCGTGCCAGCACATCGTCGCCGTCGGGAACGTTGAGTCGAGGGAAAACCCCGTCGTCGAGCCCGACCAGGCACACCACCCGGTGGGGTACTGAGCGCATCGGCACCATCGTGCACACGGTCAGCGTGCCGGTGCGGAAGTTTGCTCGGGTCGGACGCCCTGCCAAATGACCGGCCAACAATGAGCGCACGTCGGGAAGCCGCAGCAACGTCGAGGCGCGAGAATCCGCGTGCCTCAGGACGTCGGTGAACTCGCGCTGCATCTGGGCGTGCTGCCAGGCATCCTCCGAAGCGGTCAGCAGCTCGATGCCCGCGGTCAACACATTGAGCCACTCCGTCAAAGGCTGTACGCCGCTGAGCCTTTCGATAATGCGGTGTAGCCGTTCGACATACTCGGCCAGCCGTCCGGCCAGCTCGATCCGGTTGCTGCCGACATCGTCAAGGGGCAGCGCGGCTCCCAGCCAGGCCTGCGAGTCCTCGGACATCGCGACGCCGGTCAGGATCCGGTCCAGTCCGAACCGCCAGGTGTTGTGGACGAAGCGTTCAAGCCCATAGGGCTCGCGGTGTCGGGCGTCGAAACCCCACCGGATGTTCGAGTCCCGTACCCAGCCGGTGATCGCGTCGAGGTCGTCGTCGGTGAAGCCGAACCTGGCGCGCACCGGCGCAGCCTGCGCGAGGTTGAGCACCTGGCTGGCGGTGGCGCGGGTGCCGGCGATCGCGAGCAGTTGGGCGGCCACCCCGAGCAGCGGGTTGGTCTGGGCGAGGGCACGGTCGGCAAGCCTGACCCTCAAGCGGTGTGCCGGGTGGCAGTCAGCGGCGGTCTCGCCGAGCCCGAATCCGGCGACGATCAGCGGCGCGTAGGTCTCGATGTCGGGGCACATCACCACGATGTCGCGGGGCTCCAGCGTCGGATCGTCCTCCAACAGGCCGAGTAACACCTCGCGTAGCACGTCGATCTGGCGGGCCGGGCCGTGACAGGCGTGCACCTGCACCGACCGGTCGGCAGCGGTTAGCGAGCGGCCGTCGGGCCTGACCGCGTTGGCGGCGATATCGGCTTGCAGCCAGCCGAGCAAGGTATCGGGTTTGATTGCGCCGCTCATGCGTTCGTCGGTGGAGCGGCTGGTGGGCAGCGCGCGTTGCAGCTCGCGCAGGTCGCGGCCCAGCGTTTCCAACAGCGGATGCTTGGCCGCCTTCCGGCTGGTGTCGTCGCGCCGCGGCACCGCGCCGTGCGTGTCGTTCAGGGCCAGCCACAGGCCGTCGCTGGGATGCGGCAGCCACAGGTGCAAGTCGTGGTGGGTGGCCAGCGCGTCGAGCAGCTCCACCTCGGTACCCGCCAACCGGGTATGCCCGAACAGCGAGAGCCGCTGTGGCAGGTCGGCGGGGCCTTTCCGTAGCCGAGCAACGGTTTTGTGGTGGCGGATATGCGGGGGATCGGCTTCGATGCGCTCGACCAGCGCCCGCCACAACTCCGGCTGCCAGGCCAGATCGGCGTCGAGGTCTGGTGTGTTGCCGTCGAGCCAGTCGACCAGCAGCTGCGGCCGCTGCCGGCCGTACGACGCGAACAGCCCGGCCAGCCGTCGCGCCACCGAATACCGCCGGCCCCGGCGCAACTCGGCTTCAGTGTCGGTCGACTCGAAGCGGCCTAAATGCATCGCTAGCGTTCTGCACCACGGCTCATCCAACGAGCAGTCGATGACTTCCAGTAGTGGCCACGTCATCGCATCCGGTGACCAAGGATCGTCGTCAACGGTGCCGGTGATTTCGGCGATCAGCGAGGTCGGGCTGCGGAACACCACCCCTGCGCACACCCCGTCGGCGTCGCGGCCGCGGCCGAGGACATGGGAGAGCCGCTGGCTCAGCCAGCGTTCGACGCCGCGCGCCGGGACGAGTATCAGTTCCTCGGCGAACGGGTCGGGCAGCGGGTCGGCCAAGAGTGCCCCGAGCCCGTCAGCCAGTAGGTCGGTGCGCTCGGCCCGGTGGAGATGAAGCGCCATCGCGGGCCACCTTAGACGGGGACACCGACGCAATTCGGTGTTTCGGCCTCGACGGTCTCAGACGTGGTAGACAGTCGGCGAGAGCGCCGACGAGAAGGGAATGCGATGGAAACGTGGGATGCGATCTGTGCCCGGCGCAATGTACGGCAGTACAAGTCAGAGCCGGTGTCCGAAGACGACCTGAACCGAATCGCCGAGGCCGGATGGCGGTCGCCGTCGGCGAAGAACCGCCAACCATGGGATTTCGTCGTCGTGACCGAGCAGTCTCAGCTGAAAGAACTTTCGACCGTGTGGCAGGGTGCCGGTCATATCGCTTCGGCTGCGGCCGCGATTGCACTCGTCGTGCCAGAACCGCCCAGTGAACGCAGGAAGGTGACAGACCAGTACGACGTCGGTCAGGCGACGATGGCGATGATGCTTGCGGCCACCGATCTGGGCATCGGAACCGGCCATTCGTCGGTAGGGGATCAGGACAAGGCGCGCGCCATCCTGAGCGTTCCTGACGGCTATCTGGTGGCCTACCTTCTCGGTATCGGCTATCCCGCTGATCGCCCGCTCAAGCCGATCCGCCAACCGAATCGGCGGCCCTTCTCCGAGGTCGTCCACCATGGACGCTGGTGACGATCCTGGATGGCAAATACCGCGGCGACAATACGTAAGCACAAGGGCGAGTACGGGATCGACGGATCGTTTAAAACTGTCTCGGCGCGCGGACAGGCGCTGGGCATCGCTGTGCAAGCCGCTGGACTGCTGCTGTGGGCTGCGATCAGCTGGACGCGGGGTAAGCGGTTAACGGCAGTGCTGGCCGGTACGTCGGGTGCCGGAATCATCGCCAGCGCAATGCTTTACATCTACACCACCCGAGCGGGCAAGTTCGAGGTATGGAACCGAATCCTCGACGAGCTGCGGCTGCGAGGCGACGAAACCGTGCTCGACCTTGGATGCGGCCGCGGGGCGGTATTGCTCGCGGCGGCGAAACGACTGCCGCGCGGGCGGGCCATCGGCATCGACTTGTGGCGCCCCGACCAGACCGGCAATTCACCGTCGGCCACGATGGCCAATGCGGAGCTGGAGGACGTCACTGATCGCGTCGAGGTGCACACCGCCGACATGACGGCCTTGCCGTTCGCCGACCAGAGCGTCGACGTGATCGTCAGTAACCTTGCCATCCATAACATTCCGGATCGTGCAGGCCGCCGTCTTGCCCTCATCGAGGCAGCTCGCGTACTGCGCCCCGGCGGTAGTCTGGCCATCGCTGACTTGTGGGAAACCCGGCAACATGCCGTGCTCCTACGCGAGCTTGGCTGGCACGACGTGCAACGCCGCAACCTCGGATGGCGGATGTGGTTTGGCGGTCCCTGGACGGCCACGCGTCTGGTTACGGCGACGAAGCCGGGATAAGCGGACCGTTTCCCGAGTGATATCGCATGCGATATCCAGTCCGAACACCGGCTAATCGTCGAGACAGCGCTTGGCCGGGGACTGCATGCTGGGAAGCATGACCAGAAACGAGATCACCGAGCACATTGTCGTTGCCCGCCTGGCCAAAGGCCTGAGCTGGCAGGAGCTTGCCGACGCCATCGGCAGGCCGGTGGTTTGGACAACGTCGGCGCTGCTGGGGCAGCACCCGATTCCCGCGGAGCAGGGCAAGGTTCTCGTGGAGATGCTCGGCCTCGACGAAGCGGCGATACCTGTGCTGGCCGCGCCGCCCATGCGCGGCGGGCTGCCCACAGCCGTGCCTACCGACCCGACCGTGTACCGGTTCTACGAAGCCCTGCAGGTGTACGGCGGAGCGATCAAGGAGCTGATTCACGAAAAGTTCGGCGACGGGATCATGAGCGCGATCAACTTCAGCGTCGACCTGCAGAAGAAACCGCATCCGTCCGGCGACCGCGTGGTGGTGACTTTCGACGGCAAATTCCTTCCCTACGAATGGACTTCGGCCGAAGGCTGAGCAGAAAGGCAGTCATGGCAGACGATCGGTCCAAAGACGACCAGCCAAAAGAGGTCGACCTGGTTCTCTCGGGTGGCGGCGTCAAGTTCATCGGCCTGGTGGGCGCACTCGTCGCCCTGATGGACGCCGGATATTCCGTTCAGCGGGCATCGGGCGTGTCGGCCGGGTCCGTGGTCGCGTCAATCCTGGCCGCCGCGTCCATGGGTGACCAGCTGACGAGCGAAGAGGTCAAGGAGCTCGCGCTGTCGGTGCCGCTCCGCAAATGGCGCGACGCCGGGCCACTGCCCATTGTCGGTGAGGCCTGGGGCGTGCTGTCGGGCAGCGGGCTTTACCGCGGCGACTTCGCTCACCACTGGATCCGCAGCGAATTGAAGAACCTGGGCGTGACCACGTTCGGCGACCTGGCCATCGACGACGAATACCTGCTCAAGGAACGCCGCTACAAGCTGGCGGTTACCGTGGCCGACTTGACGACCAGCCAGCTGGTGCGACTGCCCTGGGACTACCAGCGGGTTTACGGGCTCGACCCCGATGAGCAGCCGGTCGCCGACGCGGTCCGCGCCTCGATGGCAATTCCGTTCTTCTACCAACCGGTCAAGCTGACCAGCGCCAAGGGGTTGACGTCCACCTTGGTTGACGGCGGCATGCTGTCGAACTTCCCAATCGACTCCTTCGACCGGCCCGACGGCAAACCGCCACGGTGGCCCACTATCGGAATCACCGTGATTCCGACTCTTACCGGGGGCATCCACAAGGTGTTTCCCGCTTTCCGGGCGCTGCGCGTGCTCGGGCCGCCGTCAATGTTGGAAAGCCTCATCACGACCTTGCTCGTCGGTCATGACCAGGCCTACTTGAATCTGCCGTGGGTCCGCGCCCGAGCAATCGAGGTGCCCACATCGGACGTCGGGATCCTCGATTTCGGTATCTCCAGATCGAGCCTTGAAGCGCTGTACGACAAGGGCTATGAGGTAGCAGAGGAGTTTCTGCGGACCTGGGACTGGCCCACATATCTCAAACGCTTCCGCTGGGTCGGCTGACGCCCCGGGCACCGCTTGCGCGGTCGCCGCTAAAGGCCGAATTCGGCTGCCATTCCGTCGATACCGGCGCGGATGCCCTGCAGCGCATCGGCGTGGGTTCGCAATTTGGTCGCAGCATGCGCCTGCTGGTTGAGGGTCGCGAATTCCCGCGCGGCTTCTAAAGCCCGATCCAGCACCGCCTCCGGCAAAACGATCTCGTCAAGCCACCCCGCGGCGATGGCGGTTTCGCCGAAGAAAGTCTTGGCCAGACCGGCTGCCTGCTGATATGCCGACGGCGTCAGGCGCAGCTTCATGATCTCCAAAGCCGCGTACGGAATCGTCATACCGATCGCCACTTCGTTGGCCTGAATGTTGTACGCCGGGGCGGCCACTCGATGGTCGCCGCTGGACAGCAGGAACGCACCCATCGCGATGGCGTGGCCGGTGCAGGCCATCACCACCGGCTTGGGATACGACAACAGCCGATGCGCCAGCTCGAAGCCGCCTTTGAGCATGTCGATTGCCGGCTGCACCTCACCGGAGGTCAGGATCTTCAGGTCAAACCCGCCGCTGAACACCCGATGATTCCCGGCGATCACCACCGCCCCGACGTCGTCGCGGTCTGCGCTGTCCAGCGCCTCGTTGATCGCTTGCTGCATGGGCGGGCCCAACGCGTTGACCTTGCCGTCGTCGAGCGTGATGACGGCGATCGGTTCCTTGTGACGGTAGGTGACCGGGCCGCTCATGAAAACTCCTCCAATTCAGCCGCCCATCAGCATTCGCCACTGATCAAGATTTGACGCGCGGTAAACATAGTTGGATCGTCTGACCTTCGACAGCGCCGCGCTGGGTTCCACCGAATACCAGTGGCCGGGAAACACCGTCGGGTCCCCGGAAAGCTTTGCCAGCTGCTGCAGGCTGCGGTACATCTCGTCGGAGTCGCC
>JAFAQO010000417.1 GCA_019246375.1 Mycobacterium sp.
CGCCGCCACCACCGCCCACCCACAAAGCACCCCCGCAGCCCCCGCCACCGGTCACCGACACACCGTCGCCCGCCGCGAAGAAGGCGCCGGCGAAGAAAGCGCCCGCCAAGGCCGCCAAGAAGGCCCAGAAAGCAGCGGCCAAGAAAGCACCAGGTCAGAAGGCGCCCGCAAAGAAGGCAGCCGATAAAAGCCCAGCCGCAAAGAAAGCCGAACCCGTTGCGCCGCCACCGCCGGACAAGCAGCCCGCGCCGCAGAGCGCCGAAACCGATGGCCAGGTCACCGCGGCCGCCAAAGAAGCTGCATCGCACGCGAAGTCGTCGGTGGAGGCAGCCGACAACCCGGTTCCTTTGCCGACGCTGCAATCAGCCGGTCGCTACCCCGTGCCGCTGGCGGTGGCCGTTGCGGTCAGCCTGCTGGCGTTGCTGCTGGTTCGGCAGCTGCGACGGCGCGGATAGCTCAACGTCCCGGCTAGCATGTCACGGTGACCGTGGCATTCCGGCCCACCGCCGATCTGGTCGACGACATCGGGGCCGACGTACGCAGCTGCGACGTCCAATTCCAGCAGTTCGGGGCCAGGACAGAATTCGTCGGGCCAATCAGCACCGTCCGCTGTTTCGAAGACAACGCGTTGCTGAAGTCCGTCCTTGCTCAGCCGAGCGCGGGCGGAGTCCTGGTAATCGATGGCGCCGGCTCCCTGCACACAGCGTTGGTCGGCGACGTCATCGCCGAATTGGCTCGATCCAACGGCTGGTCGGGGCTGATCGTTCATGGGGCGGTCCGCGACGCGGCGGTACTGCGCGGCATCGACATCGGCATCAAGGCGCTGGGCACCAACCCCCGCAAGAGCACTAAGACCGGCGCCGGTGAGCGCGACGTCGCCGTCAAGCTGGGCGGTGTGACGTTCGTGCCAGGCGACATCGCCTACAGCGACGACGACGGAATCATCGTCGTCACCGCTCAACCGCGAGCAGCCGCAAAGTCCCCCTGAACTGGCCGTTTTTGGGTGCTTTTGCGTCTGGTGGCCGGCCAGGGCCCGGCGAACACCGCTGGAGGGCTACGCCGCGGCCGGCACCCGCTGTTTGCTGAACTGCAGGGCCTCATCGTCAACCTTGCCGTGCCGGATCATTCGCATGTCAAAGAAATAGTTTTGCTTGAGCCGCCACGGCGCGCGTGAACCCGACTTGGGCAGCAAGTGCATCGCGCGCTGGAAGTAGCCCGGGTTGAAGTCCATAAACGGCAACTCGTCGACGGCATCGCCTGGGTGCTGCGGCTCCACAGTGTCAAAACCATTGGCCGCCATGTAATTCAGCAATCGGCAGACGAATTCGGAGACCAGGTCGGCCTTCAGCGTCCATGACGCATTCGTGTATCCGAAGGTGATGGCGAAATTCGGGACCCCGGAGAACATCAAGCCTTTGTAAGTCATCAATGATGTCAGCTCGATAGGCTCACCGTTTCTGGACGGCTTCACCCCACCTATCAACTGCATGTTCAAACCTGTTGCGGTGATGATGATGTCGGCTTGCAGCTCGTCACCCGAGCTCAGCTTGATTCCCGTCTTGGTGAACCGGTCGATGGTGTCGGTGACGACGTCAGCCTTGCCGTGCCGGATGGTACGGAACAGATCGCCGTTCGGGGCCAGACACAGCCGCTGGTCCCACACCTTGTAACGCGGGCCGAAGTGCTTCTCGACGTCGTAACCCTGGGGCAGACGCCGCTTGGCCATCGTCATCAGGGTCTTGCGCATGTAGTCGGGGAAGCGCCGGGAAAGCTGGTACTGCGCGGTGGTGAACGCGATCGCCTTCCACCGGTTTGCGACATGCGCGAGCTCGGCCGGGAGCAGCCGGTTCGCCCGCTCGGCGAAAGGATCGACCTCGGGCAGGGACCCGACATAGGTCGGCGAGCGCTGCAGCATCGTCACGTGGCCGGCACCGGAGTTCACCAGGGCCGGGATCAAAGTCACCGCGGTCGCGCCGGACCCAATGACGACGATCTTCTTGCCCGCGTAGTCAAGATCCTCGGGCCAGTGCTGCGGATGGATGATGGTGCCCTCGAAGTCCTCGTAACCTTCGAACTTCGGTAAGTAGCCCTCGTCGTAGTTGTAATAGCCGCTGCAGGCGAACAAAAACGTGCAGGTGATCTCGCTCTGTTGGCCGTCGCTTTGCACGGTGAGCTTCCAGCGGTTGTCGGCGTCGGACCAATCGGCGGCCACCACGCGCTGGCGGTACCGGATGTGACGGTCGATGCCGTTCTCGGCGGCGGCCTCCCTGATGTATTCCTTGATCGACGCGCCGTCGGCGATCGACTTGGCCGAACGCCACGGCTTGAATCGGAAGCCCAAGGTGAACATGTCCGAGTCGGAGCGGATGCCCGGATACTTGAACAGGTCCCAGGTGCCGCCGAGGTCATCGCGGCGCTCGAGGATCGCATAGCTCTTCGTCGGGCAGCGTTCCTGCAGATGCCAGGCGGCGCTGATCCCGGAGATGCCGGCTCCCACGATGACGACGTCAAGGTGTTCAGTCATAAGATGCACGTTATCAACAGAGTGTTGAGTGAGTCAACGTTGTGTCGAAATCCTCAACACGGTGTAAGGTTGCAGCCGTGACCAGTCCGACGCGCGCCCTCCGTGGCCGGCGTTCCGCGCGTCCATCGGGCGATGACCGTGAACAGGCGATCCTCGCGACCGCGAAGCGGCTGTTACGTGAGCGGTCATTCGCCGACATTTCCGTCGACGACCTGGCCAGGGGCGCTGGCTTGTCTCGGCCGACCTTCTACTTCTATTTCAGGTCTAAAGAGGCGGTGCTGCTCTCGCTCCTCGAGCCGCTGATCACGCGGGCCGACTCGGAGTTCGACGGCGCGGTGCAGCGGTTGCCTACCGATCCGCGGCGGGTTTGGCGCAACGGCATCAAAGCGTTCTTCACCGCGTTCGGCTCGGATCGGGCGCTGGCGCGGGCCGGGACGGAGGCACTGGCCACGAGTTCTGAGTTTCGGGCGGTGTGGTCGGGCTTCATGCAGAAATGGATCGACCAAACGGCGGTCATGATCAGCGCCGAACGGGCACGGGGCGTCGCACCCGAGACGATCCCCGCGGCAGACCTCGCGACGTCACTGAATCAGATGAACGAGCGCACGATGATGGCGACGCTGTCTGCCGAACAACCGGCGGTCAGCGAGGAGCGGGTAGTCGACACCCTTGCCCATATCTGGGTCAGCAGCATCTACGCCGAATCCGGCCAACCCGGCGACGATGCCAGTGCTTAGTGTGTGAGTAGTGGCGATCGACCCGGTTCGGTCGCTACCCGTTTCTTGGGCAGAAACGCCGCGGGCACATACGCCAGCACAACAGCCACCACGAACACCGCGGTGTAGGCGTGTGATACATCGTGCAGCACATTGTTCGTAAAATCGGGTGCCAGCGCCCGCCGCGGCATCGCCGATGGCGTCGGCGCCATACCGCGTCGCGCTGCCTCCTGTTTCAGGA
>JAFAQO010000422.1 GCA_019246375.1 Mycobacterium sp.
AGGACGTGTTCGACGACCCATTCACATTCAATATCCTGCGTGATCCCAACCCGCATGTGGGTTTTGGCGGCACTGGCGCGCATTACTGTATCGGTGCCAACCTGGCGCGGATGACGATCGACCTGATGTTCAATGCGATCGCCGACCACATGCCCGATCTGGCATCGGCGGGTAAGCCCGAACGGCTGCGATCCGGATGGCTCAACGGCATCAAGCACTGGCAAGTCGAATATCACGGTGCATCGGCCATGAATTGCCCTGTAGCACATTAGGATTGGAATATGGCCACTCATCGCGCTGCCCAGATCAACTCCGCTGGCGCACAGCTGGAGATTGTCGACGTCGAAACAAGGCCGCCCGGTCGCGATGAGGCCCGCATCGCAGTGTCCGCGTGCGGCATCTGCGGCACCGATCGCGCCTTCGTCAACGGCGGTTTTCCCAATATGTCATGGCCGTTGACCCTCGGGCACGAAATCGCCGGGACAATCGCCGACCTCGGCGAGGATGTGGTCGACTTCGCTGTTGGTGACCGCGTCGCCGTCGGCTGGTTCGGCGGGCACTGTAACCACTGCATCCCATGCCGGAAAGGCATTTTCATCCACTGCGAGAACGTCAAAGTGCCCAGCTGGCAATATCCCGGCGGCTATGCGGAGTCGGTGACCGTGCCGGCTAATGCGCTGGCCCGCATCCCGGATGAGCTCTCCTTCAGCGAAGCTGCACCCATGGGTTGTGCCGGCGTCACCACCTACAACGCGCTGCGCAGCACCAAGGCGGTGCCAGGTGACCGAGTTGCGGTTCTCGGGGTCGGCGGCCTTGGACATCTGGGCGTGCAATTCTCCCGCGCAATGGGTTTCGAGACCATAGCGATCGCCCGCGGCACCGATAAGGCCGACGACGCGCGTGAACTGGGCGCTCATCACTACATCGATTCGACCAAAGGTGATGTTGCCGAAGCGATGCGCGCTCTGGGCGGGGCAGCGGTTGTCCTTGCCACTGCCGGAAACTCCGCGGCGATGGGCGATACCGTGGGTGGGCTGCTGCCCCGCGGTGAACTCGTGGCGATCGGCGTCACCGCTGAACCACTACCGATCAGCCCGATCCAGTTGATCACTCCGGCGCTCAGCGTCACCGGCCATCCCTCCGGCACCGCTCGCGATGTCGAAGAAACCATGCACTTCGCAGTCCTTTCCGGGGTGCGCGCGTGGATTGAACAACGGCCCCTTGCCGAAGCCGCTGACGCCTACGCGGCGATGGAGCAAGGCCGGCCGCGCTACCGCCTCGTCCTCACCATGTGACCCCCGGCCACGATGCGGGGCGGGGAGTGGCCCGAGAAGGAACCGGGCCATCAAACCAGCAATACAGTCGGTCTGTGACCGACACATTGTGGACCCTGGATGCGTCGCACGGTGAGCTGTTGGTACGCACAGGCGTGGCCGGCAGGGCCGCCCGGATGGGGCATCGTTTGACCATCGCAATGAAACGATGGCAAGCCACGGTGGACTGGGCGGCCAATGAACCCGCCACGGCCGAGCTTACGGTCGACGTGGAGTCACTCGAAGTGCTGCGCGGCGAAGGCGGCGTCAAGATGTTGTCCGGTCCGGAAATGGCCATGGTGCGGTCGAACGCCTTGCGGTCGCTCAACCCCAGCCGCTTTCCCCAGATTCGCTTCACTGCCGAAACGATTGAAAAGACCCCCGACGGGTACCGCCTCAGCGGAACGCTGCAGATTCACGGGAGGACGCGCAAGCGCGTAATTGACCTTTGCACAGAGGATTTAGGCGACTCATGGCGAATGTCGAGCCACGCCGGCGTTCGTCAGTCGGATTTCGGTGTCAGGCCGTATTCGCTGTTGATGGGCTCGATGAAGGTGGCCGACGAGGTGACTGTGTCGTTTACCGCCACGCTGGCTAAAGAGGAGTAGGGCCGTGGTAACCGAATGAAGGAGGCGCGATGCGCGTCGGAGTGGTGTTCCCGCAAACAGAAATCGGTGCCGATGCCGGTGCGGTACGCGCCTACGCTGAGCGCGTCGAAGAGCTCGGGTTTGCTCACTTACTCGCCTATGACCATGTCGTCGGGGCTGACCCGAACATCCATGTCGGCTGGAACGGGCCGTACGACTTGTACAGCACCTTCCATGAGCCGCTGGTGACATTCGGCTACCTCGCCGCCGTCACCACCTCGCTGGAGCTGGTCACCGGGATTGTCATCTTGCCGCAACGCCAGGCTGTGCTCGTTGCCAAGCAGGCCGCCGAGGTGGACCTGCTCAGCGGTGGGCGGCTACGCCTCGGCGTCGGCCTCGGCTGGAACGC
>JAFAQO010000571.1 GCA_019246375.1 Mycobacterium sp.
ATGGACGTCGATCAACAATGCACTGGCGAACGACGGCGAAGGCATTTGGAACGAGCGCGATCGATCGGTCCCGGCTTCGCAGTGGAATCCCAAGCAGCGCGCGCAGTTCATGGCCGCGGCGCAGTCCCTGCGGAGTGCCGCCGCGCAAGCGGTCGGTTTGGCGAAGTTGACACCGCATCGGGTGATGCGCGAGCTCTACGAGCAGTTCATCGCCTACGCGCGTGCCTATGCCGAACGCGTTCCCAATTACACACCGCCGGACGACACTCTGGCAGGAACTGCAAATAGCGCCTCGTCGGCTCTCGGAGCGATTTGCGGCGCCATCGCCGATGGTTCCGCCGCGGCGCGCGGGCCGCTGGTGCAGCCACAGGCCGCTCCAACGCAGACTGCGCCGCCCGGCAGCCCGGCGAACCCGCAGCGCTTCCTAACCAGCCGCAATCCGGTTTGCGCTGACTGGAAGTCGGCGTTGGATCAGTTCGGTACCCAAACCGCCGCGTGGCAGGAACTCAATCCGAACATCCCCGCGATGCTGTGGAACCAAGAGCAAAAAGCCACCAACTATGCCGTCGCGCCGGTGATGAACTCGTATGCCAACAAGCTAGACCAGCTTGGCCGGCGCAGCGGTAACCCCGTGCTGCAGGACTTCGCCACACTTTCCGCGCAGTATCGTCGCGCATTCGTGTTGGCAATACCCACTTATTCGCCGCCCGACAATCATCTGGCGAACGCCGCTAACTACGTCTCCACGACAATCTTGGGAGCCTGTGTCGCGGTGGGGGCCTAGATCCGCTACCAATACCTGCGAGGTCCGCACTACTTCGACGAGTCGGCGTTGTAGGGGGCCTGGCTGCTGGGCCGAGCGTTACAACCCCGGTTCAGGTAGGAAGCAGGCATGGGCGACCAACAGAAACAGCCCGACAGCGTCGATTCCAGACCTTCGGGCCCTAACCGCCGGACGTTGCTGAGGACGGGCGCAGCCGTGATCGCCGGTATGGGCATCGGCGGGGGCACGGCTGTACTGATGCGATCAGCCGCGGGAGGACCAGCGCTGTGGCCGCAGCCGGATCGCAGCGGCGCGCCACCGGTAACCGGTGTGCACCTGCAATTCGGCAAGGATGCCGCCACCCAAGTCGTGGTGTCATGGCATACCACTGACCCTGTGCGCAACCCGCGGGTCATGGTGGGCACCGCCGGCTCCGGATTCGGGCGCGTCGTTCAAGCCGAGACCCGCACTTACCGCGACGCCAAGTCCAACACCGAAGTCCGGGTTAACCACGCCATGCTCGACGGCCTCACGCCCGACACCGATTATGTGTACGCCGCGGTGCACGACGGCACGAACCGGGAACTGGGCACGGTGCGGACCGCACCATCGGGCCGAAAACCCCTGTGCTTCACCAGCTTCGGTGATCAGGCCACACCTACATTAGGCAGGCTGGAGGGCACCACGTACATCAGCGACAACCTCGGGTCGCCGGCCGCGGGCGATACGGCAGCCGCGATCGAACGTATCGGCCCGCTGTTCAACCTGGTCAACGGCGACCTGTGCTACGCCAACCTGGCCCGCGATCGGATCCGCAGCTGGTCGGACTGGTTCGAGAACAACACCCGCTCGGCGCGCCACCGACCGTGGATGCCGGCGGCGGGCAATCACGAAAACGAACTGGGTAACGGCCCGGTCGGCTATGCCGCCTACCAGACGTACTTTGCCTTGCCCGATTCGGGATCCGATGCCCAGCTCCGCGGGCTGTGGTACTCGTTCACCGCCGGCTCGGTGCGGGTAATCAGCCTGGCCAACGACGACGTCTGCTTCCAGGACGGCGGCAACTTCTATGTGCGCGGCTACTCGGGCGGTGCGCAAAAGCGCTGGCTTGAAACGGAACTCGCTGACGCGCGGCGCGACCTGGCAATCGACTGGATAGTCGTCTGCATGCATCAGACGGCGATCTCGACCACCGACCGCACCAACGGCGCCGACCTGGGCATCCGCCAGGAATGGCTGCCGCTGTTCGACCGCTACCAGGTTGACCTGGTGGTGTGCGGCCACGAGCATCACTACGAACGCTCACATCCGATGCGTGGAACACAAGACAGCCAGACCAGAATGCCGATACCTGTCGATACCCGCCCCGACCTCATCGACAGCACGCGGGGTACGGTGCACGTCGTCATCGGTGGAGGCGGCACCTCCGCGCCGTCCAACACCCTGTTCTTCGCCCAGCCGCGGTGTCGGGTGCTGACCGGGGTCGGCAAGGTCGATCCGGCGCTCGGCAGGAGAGCTCCGATCTATGTGACCGAGGATGCGCCGTGGTCGGCCTTTCGCGACCGGGACAACCCATACGGGTTTGCGGCGTTCCACGTCGATCCCGGCCGACCCGGCGGCCACACCTCGATCAAGGCGACGCACTACGCGGTGAAGGGGCCATTCGGTGCGATGACGGTGGTAGACGAGTTCACCCTGGTGAAGCCGCGGCTCGGCTGACCACTAGCTACGAAGACGCGAAACAACCTCGGCCACAACGGAATGCACCGCCATGTCAACCTGTTCACCGGTCGCGAGGTCTTTGACCCCGACGGTTCCGGCGTCGATGTCGCGGTCACCGGCAACCAGCGCAATACGCGCACCGGACCGGTCGGCCGCGCGCATCGCGCCCTTGAGCCCACGATCGCCGTAGGCCAGGTCGACGCGCACACCGGCGGCGCGGAGCTGCCCGCCCAGTACCGACAGCCGCAGCTTGGCCTGCTCGCTCAGCGGCACACAGAACACGTCGCAGCGGGTGGTCTCCCCCACGCTTATGCCCTCGACTTGCAGCGCCAGCAGGGTGCGGTCCACCCCCAGTCCAAACCCGATGCCCGACAGATCCTGTCCGCCGAGTTGACGCATCAGTCCGTCATACCGGCCGCCGCCGCCGATGCCGGACTGGGCGCCCAGGCGAGAGTGAACGAACTCGAAAGTGGTCTTGGTGTAGTAGTCGAGCCCGCGCACCATCCGCGGGTTGATGACATAGCCCACCCCGAGCGCGTCCAGATGGGCCAGCACGGTGTCAAAGTGCTGCTTGGCTACATCGGAGAGGTGATCGAGCATCACTGGCGCCTCGGCCGTCATCTGCCGGAGCTGCGGACGCTTGTCGTCGAGCACCCGCATCGGGTTGATCTCCGCACGTCGGCGGGTGGGTTCATCGAGGTCGAGTTGAAAGAGGAATTCCTGCAACAATTCCCGGTACTGCGGACGGCAGGTGTCGTCGCCCAGCGACGTGATCTCCAACCGGAAATCCTCAAGGCCCAGCGAACGGAAGCCCGCATCGGCGACCGCGATCACCTCCGCGTCGAGCGCGGGATCGTCGACCCCGATCGCCTCCACACCAACCTGCTGCAGCTGGCGGTAGCGGCCGGCCTGGGGGCGTTCGTAGCGGAAGAACGGGCCCTGGTAGCACAGCTTGACCGGCAGCGCGCCGCGGTCCAGTCCATGTTCGATCACCGCCCGGATCACGCCCGCGGTGCCTTCCGGTCGCAGCGTCACCGAACGGTCACCTCGGTCGGTGAATGTGTACATCTCTTTCGACACCACGTCGGT
>JAFAQO010000639.1 GCA_019246375.1 Mycobacterium sp.
ATGCACAGACTCCAGCCACGCAACGGTTGGCGCAACTTCGGACGCAAAATGCAAACGCCCAGGGCGCAACTGCATCGACCAGCGCACGGCCACAAACGGCACAAGCCGACCGACTGCGGACCCCGGCTGCGGTACCCGCCGACCCCCCGCAGGGGGTGCGAGGCCCAGCGCAGACGGAGACGACACCAGTCGATGCAGCTTTTGCGTTCGAGCTGATTGACACCGGTGCGACGACGCAACCCATCGAGACTGTGATCGCAGTACTGGCGGCAAGACTTGACGGCGCATCGATCAACGCTGCCGCCAAAGCAGCAGGGATCAACTACCGGACTGCCCAGCGGATCGTGGAGGCTGCCGCCGAGCACCACCACCGGCCACTAGTGACGGTCGGCTGACGTACGCCACCTGCACGAACCCGGCGGATGATCCAGGCGCGCCGCCGCTAAACTCCGCTTGCACAACCAGATTCGACGACTAAGGACATCGCGTGACGCTGCTTCCCGGCACACCATCGGATGACGTCGCCGATGTTCTCGCCACTGGCGGTGGGGAAGTCACCACCGTGTTCGTGTCCATGGCCACTCGTCATCCGGACGGAGCCGACGCCGACTACCTGCGCTGGCACACCCTTGACGATCGTCCGGAGCAACACCGTCTGGCCGCGGTGCGCGCGTCGCTGCGGTTGGTGTCCACCCCGGCCTGCCGGGCCGCGCGTGCCGCAGGCCACCAGCGCTTTGATCCCATCGATCATGTGATGACGTACTTCTTCACCGATCCCAGCGGACTCGAGGGATTCCTCGCGCTGGCTAGGGCGCTGCGGAAGGCGGGGCGGAATCTCACTGTGCTCCCACCGGTGGAACGTGGTGTGTATGAGGTGCAAAGCAAGGTGGCCGCGCCGCGAATCAGAGTCGGCGCCGACGTTCTTCCCTGGTTTCCGATCCGGGGCGTGTACCTGTTGCTCGAACGCGGCACCACACCGGCGCAAAATCTGGTCGATGTGGCGGGAGTAGCCGGAGTTTGGTCTGCGTCGGTGATGAACGTTGACCCGAAGTTGGCCAGCGCGCAGTCCGGTCAGTCCATCACCTACTGCTTCCTTGACGACGACCCGGTCGTCACCGGCGTACGGCTCGTATCGGTGCTGGCGAACCGGTGGAGTGTATCGGGAGTGGAACCGCTCCTTGCTGCACCGTTTTACGTTGTCCTGCCGTACCAGTGGGACCGCTATGTCCCGTGACCGGTGGACGTCGGGCACGCGGAATTCTCGCCCAATTATGTGCGCTTGCTTGAACATGGCGACGCTGAGGACGTCGGGGACACCATGGCGGCGGGCGACGAGTCGGCCATCCTCGCTCGCCTGCGCTCGCGTCTATCTGTGCCGCCGTTTAGAGTCTTGAGCGTGCCAGAGGCCCTGAGCATCGAGACTTCGCGCGACGGTGTCGCGGTGCTGCGCCTCAACCGCCCAGAACGCCTCAACGCAATCAACGAAGTAATGCGCGCCGAACTCGCCCAAACGTTGGCTGCCCTGGCTGTCGATGCGTCCGTTCATGTTGTCCTGATCACCGGCGCCGGACGAGGATTCTGTTCGGGCATCGACATGCGCGATTTCGGTCCAGGGATGCTGGATGCCACCGATCCGGCCATTGACCGACTGCGTTTCCAAGAAGCGATGGCCTCGCTGCCTCAAGCGATCTCGAGACGACCTCAGCCGGTGATTGCTGCGATCAACGGCCCATGTGTCGGTGCAGGATTGGCCTTGTGCCTGGCTGCTGATATCCGGATATGTTCAAGCGCAGCAAGTTTCGGCAACGCTGCTATTCTGCTGGGGCTTTCCGGCGCCGAAATGGGAATGAGCTACCACCTGCCGCGCATCGTCGGCACCAGCGTCGCGGCGGACTGGATGTTGACCGGCCGCACCGTCTCGGCAGAAGAGGCGGACCGCCGCGGATTGGTGAGTCAACTGGTTGAACGGGAGCGTCTCATTGAACGTGCACTGGAGCTGGCCCGGCTGATCGCCGGTCTGGCGCCTCTGGCAGTACAGCTGACTAAGCGTGCGTTGCAGGTCAATACGGACGCGGCGAGCCTGTCGTCGGCCTTGGAACTGGAGAACCGCAACCAGGTGCTCAGCCACGCCACCGAGGAAGCCGCCGCGCGCCGGCAGAAATGGTCGTCGTGACACGGTCACCGCTCGCAGACTTCCCGAGCGCGGGAAAGTGCGTGCGGGGCAAACTGCAGGAAGGGAAAGGCGATGGCGTGGGACTTCTCGACGGACCCGCAGTGGGCCGCGCAGCTGGCCTGGGTCGAAGATTTCGTGCGCTCGGAGTGCGAGCCCATCGACCTGATCGTCACGGAGTCACACGACCTCAATGACCCGGTGCGCCAAGCGCTGATCCCGCCCCTGCAGAAAATCGTCAAACAACGCGGACTATGGGCCACCCACCTTGGCCCGCATCTGGGCGGTCCAGGCTACGGTCAGGTGAAACTCGCCCTGCTCAACGAGATCCTGGGCCGCTGCGAATGCGC
>JAFAQO010000711.1 GCA_019246375.1 Mycobacterium sp.
ATGTATAGGGACATGGCCACGATCGGCGTCGACGTGGTGGCCTGGCGGCCTGATTTGACGCTGGATCAGTCGATGCGCGCAGTGCCTGACCGACGCCATCGGGTGCGGGGACGGCGATGACAATGACAGCCCGATTCATCTCGCCTGCATTCGGGTTGCTGATGGTGGCGGCATCCGGCGCAGGAGCTCACCACGGGCCGGCAATCGTGGCCGCGATGCTTGCCGTCGTTGCCGTGGTCGCCGGGATGGTGTTTAGGCCTGCGGCGACCTTCGCTGTGTTGCTGACGATTTCGGTGCTGGTGCTCTCAGATCCATCGCCGGTGCTCGCAGCGGTGTCGGGGCTCTTCGCGACTGCCTACCTGGTGCTCCGCCACGCGGTCGCGGGTGTGGTGCCGGTTAGCCAGCCGACAGTCATTGCAGCGCTGGGGTTTACGTTTGTCGGCTTGGCTGCGACGTCGTTTCCGCTGCAGTTGCCGTGGCTGCCGCTGTTGGCTCCGCTGGCGGTCTTGGGGATCTATCTATTGGCCACCCGGCCGTTCCTGGGCGACAGCTAACGGATCTGGCGCCGGTTGCGTTCACTGATCGCGGCATAGCGGGCATCGAGGTCAGCAGTGTCGAGAGGCTGTGCACCGGCGATGGCCTGTTCGGCCGCGAGCGCAGGTTCGGTGACGGCGGCTGAGCCGGTGACGTAGATCTGCTTGAGGGCGGCCATGGTCGACGCCGGCACCTCGGCGATCTGGGTGGCCAACTCGACGGCCCGCGCCAGCAGCTGATCATGCGCGACAACCTCGGTCACCAGCCCGATCCGCTCGGCGCGGGCAGCGTCGACCACTTCGCCGGTCATCGACAGCCGTCGCGCCATCCCGGCCCCGACTAGTTGTGGCAATCGGGCGGTCATCCCGCCACCCGGCAAGATACCTACGCGGACGTGGGTATCGGCGAACACCGCCCGAAGCGAAGCAATCAGGAAGTCGCAGCCCAGCGCCATCTCCAAGCCGCCGGTGAAGACCGGGCCATTGATCGCGCCGATCACCGGCGTGGACATCTCGGCTACCTTGGTGATGCAGTTGTGTGACTGGTAGCGCTCGAAGTACGACAAGCCTTCGCGTTGAACCTGTTTCAGGTCGATGCCGGCACAAAATGACGGATCGGCGCCGGTGAGTACCACCGCTCGCACAGCCGGGTCGGCGTCAGCCTCGCACAACGCAGCGTGAAGAGCTTCAATCAAATTACCGCTCAGAGCGTTGCGTGATTCCGGACGGTTCATCGTCAATACCCTGACCGCGCCGGCGTCCTCGACGAGAACCCAGTGTCGGGACGTCATGAACCGGTTACCCGACGAACTGTGCGGCGCGCTCGACAAGGTCCAGCAACGGCTGCGGGAAGACGCCCAGCGCGATGGTGACCACCGCGCACACGGCGATCGCCGCTTTACTCCACGCGCTGGGCATCACCACGTGCGGCGGGTCGGCGGGCGGATCGGTGAAGTACATCGACACGATCACCCGTACATAGAAGTAGGCCGCCACGCCGCTGGCCACCACACCGACGATCACCAAAGGCACCGCACCGCCTTGAGCGGCGGCCTTAAACACCGCGAATTTGCTCACGAAGCCGCTGGTCAACGGAATACCGGCGAAAGCCAACAGGAACATCGAAAACAACGCGCCGACAACAGGATAGCGCCGGCCCAACCCGCCCCACCGGGACATCTCGGCGTCTTCGTCGCCGTCGTCGTTGCGGATCAGGCCCACGACCGCGAAGGCGCCTACCGTGCTGAAGCTGTAGGCGACCAGGTAGAACATTGTCGATGAGATGCCGGCGGGTATATCGGCGATCACGCCGGTCAGGATGAAGCCAACGTGCGCAATCGACGAATACGCCAGCAGCCGTTTGACGTCGTTCTGGTTCACCGCGGTGACGGTGCCTACCGTCATGGTCAGGATCGCAATGGCCCACAGCACCGGTCGCCATTGGGCATGCAACGGAGTGAGCGCCACATAGACCACGCGAATCAGCGCGCCGAAAGCCGCAACCTTGGTCGCCGCGGCCATGAATCCGGTGATCGGAGTTGGCGCGCCTTGGTAGACATCGGGAATCCAGGAATGGAACGGTACGGCGCCGACCTTGAATAGCAGGCCCACCGCCAGCAGCGCGAGGCCGATCAACGCCATGGCGTCGTTGCGGTGCGCGCTCAGCGCATGACCGATGTCGGCCAGGGTGAGCGTGCCGGTAGCGCCGTAGAGCAACGCCACGCCGTAGAGGAAGAACGCCGACGAAAATGCGCCCAGCAGAAAATATTTCAGGGACGCCTCTTGGGAAAGCAAGCGGCGATGACGGGCCAGTCCGCACAACAAATAGAGCGGCAGCGACAGCACTTCCAGCGCGACAAACATTGTCAACAAGTCGTTGGCGGCGGGAAAGACCAGCATCCCACCGACGGCGAGCAGCGTCAGCGGGAAGACTTCGGTTTGCGCCACCCCCGCCCCGATCGCCTGCCGCTCGGCGACGCTGCCGGGAACCGCGGATGCCTGCGGGGTAAACGAATCCAGGCCGCGAGTCGCAGTAGCGGTCGCGGCGCCCGGGCCCGCGGATGCGCTCGAGCCGGGACTGCGTTCGGCGATGAAGATCACGGCCAAGATCGCGACCAGTAGGACGGTGCCTTGCAGCAACAGCGCTGGGTCGTCAACGGCCATTCCCCGCAGCACCGCTGTCTGACCCAGCGTGCCAACTCTTTTGGCCACCCAAATGACCGCGACGAAGGCGGCCACCAAACCGCCGAGGGCCAGCGTCACC
>JAFAQO010000200.1 GCA_019246375.1 Mycobacterium sp.
CCGGGATTCGGACGGATCTGCGGGGTGCGGCTACAGGTCGGCGGGGTGTGCGCGGGCAGGCGGGTGACCGGTCGAGCGCGAACCGGGTGAATTCGGATGAGCTCTTCCCGGGTGCTGGCGGTCTGGTGCATGGACTGGCCCGCGGTCGCCGCGGCGGCGGCCGCGGGCCTGCCCGCGACGGCTCCGGTCGCGGTCACCCTGGCCAACCGGGTGATCGCCTGCTCGTCGGCCGCCCGTTCGGCTGGAGTGCGGCGAGGCCTGCGACGACGCGAGGCGGCGGCCAACTGTCCGCAGCTGCATGTCGTCACCGCCGACCCCGACCGCGACGCCCGCTTCTTCGAAGGGGTGATCGCAGCGGTGGACGAGCTGGTGCCCCGCGCCGAAGTGCTGCGGCCTGGGTTGTTGGTATTACCGGTGCGCGGGGCGGCTCGTTTTTTCGGCTCCGAGCAGCAGGCGGCCGAGCGGCTGATCGACGCCGTGGCCGCCGTCGGCGCCGAGTGTCAGGTCGGCATCGCCGACCAGTTGTCCACCGCCGTCTTCGCTGCGCATGCAGGCCGTGTCGTGGAGCCCGGACAGGACGCCCGGTTTTTGTCGGCGCTGTCGATCCGGCAACTCGCCACCGAACCCAGCCTGTCCGGTCTGGGGCGGGAAGATCTCGCAGATCTGTTGTGGCGGATGGGAATTCGCAACATTGGGCAGTTCGCCGCACTGTCGCGCACCGACGTGGCTTCGCGGTTCGGCGCCGATGCGGTGGTCGCGCACCGGTTCGCCCGCGGTGAGCCGGAACGTGCTCCGTCCGGGCGGGAGCCGCCGGCGGAACTCGATGCCGTGCTGCACTGCGATCCGCCGATCGACCGGGTCGATGCCGCGGCATTCGCCGGGCGCTCGCTGGCCAGCGCGTTGCACCAGACGTTGATGGCCGCCGGAGTGGGATGCACTCGGTTGGCCATTCGCGCCGTCACCGCCAACGACGAAGAGCTGAACCGGGTGTGGCGGTGCGCTGAGCCATTGACCGAGGACGCCACTGCTGACCGGGTGCGCTGGCAGCTGGACGGGTGGCTGAACAACCGGACTGGCCGACCCACCGCGCCGGTGACGCTGTTACGGCTACAGGCAATAGAGGTGGTGTCGGCGGCGGCGTTGCAGTTGCCGTTATGGGGGGCCCTCGGAGAGGAAGACCGGCTTCGCGCCCGTCGGGCACTGGTGCGAGTGCAGGGCCTGCTCGGTCCGGAAGCGGTGCAGGTGCCGGTGCTCAGTGGCGGTCGCGGACCGGCTGAACGCATCACTTTGACACCGTTGGGTGACGAGCCGGTGCCGCGGGCCGACCCGCATCTGCCGTGGCCCGGTCAGCTGCCTGAGCCGTCACCGGCGGTTTTGCTCGACAATCCAGTGGAATTGCTTGATGGACAAGGTCATCCGATACGGGTGACCAGCCGTGGGCTGTTCTCCGCCGACCCGGCGCGGCTGACCACCCGCGGTCGTGACGACCGGTTGCGCTGGTGGGCCGGACCATGGCCGGTTGACGAGCGGTGGTGGAATCCAGAGCACGCCAAAGGCCGCACCGCCCGGGCCCAGGTGCTGGTAGAAGGCGGCAAGGCGCTGCTGCTGTGCTTTCGGCAAAGGTGCTGGTATCTGGAGGGAATTTACGAGTGACGGCTCAGCCCAACTGGCGCGCGAACCGCCCGACCAGGTCGATGAACCGGTCGAAGAATGCCGCTGGATCGACGTCAATACCGATGAGCGAGTTAGGCTCTCGGCCCCAGCGTCCCGACCAGTCGGTGACCGTCATGCCGCGGGTCAGCGTACCGGTCAACTCCACGTCCACCGTCGCCGCCCGAGTGGACACCAGCTTTGGGTCAAGGGCAACTGCGGCAGCCAACGGATCGTGCAGGTGCGCCAGATAGCCGTGGCCCAGGTCGTGGTGGGCTTCGAAGTAGAACCGCATGGCGTCCTCGATGACCCGGACCAGCGGATTGGGTGCCGCTGACCGAGTGCCGGGTTCGTCGTGCTCGCTCATCTCGAAAGTCGCCGAGTCTGCCGCGGCCGCCAACCTCGCCAAGACGTCGGGAGTCATCGCGATGTGCCGGGTCAGGTCCAACCCGCACAAGATCGGAAGTTCTTGTGATTTCGTGGCATTGGCACTCCAGGCGCCGAATACCTCGGCCGCCGCTTCGGGGTCTACCTTGATATTCCATTCGGCCACCGGGTTGGTGTTGCCGCGATAATCGTAGGCGCCGCCCATGATCACCAGCCGGCGCAGCAGCCTCGGCAATGCCGGCTCGGCGCGCAGTGCCAGCGCCAGGTTGGTCAGCGGGCCGGTGGCCACGCCGATCAGATTTCCGGGATAGACATGTGCCGCCCTGACCCAGGCCGTCGCGGCGTCGTAACTGGTGAGCCGGCGATCACTCGGCGCCAGCTCGGCATACCCTAAGCCTTTGGGGCCGTGGGCTTTTCCGGGTTCGCACATCGGACAGATCAACGGCTGGTCGGCGCCTTTGGACACCGGCACGTCGCTCATCCTGCACAGCTCGAGCAGGCCCAGGTTGTTCTCGCAAACCTGGTCTACGCCAACGTTTCCCCCGGTCGAAGCGATGCCGACCAGTTCGGCGTCCGGGCTGGCCATCAGATACACCAGCGCAATCGCATCGTCGACACCGGTGTCCACGTCGGCGAACACCGGCGAGGCGGCCCCTGCGTTCACTGCGGTAACGCTACCTGAGGGCTGCCGTAGGCAAGCCCGTCGCTCAGCCGGGAGCGAACGTGATCACCAGAACATCGCGCAGCGCGGGCTCGGCCGCGTCCACCGGCCGGATCGGCGAGACACCGTGCACGGTGCGTCGGTCGTCGCCGAGCAGCAGAGTGCCGGGTTCGGCGAGCGTGGCCGTGAGCAGTCGATTACCAGCCTAATCGAACACCGAACTCTCCCCGCCGACCGCGTTACTGCGTCTGACCAGCAGCGAAGTGACCAGCGTGACGCCGTCACGATGCAGGCCCTCGGGCGTCGGTTGCCCCGCGCCGTCCGCCGACGCCAGTACCCGGAACGGGTGTACCTTGACGACCCACTGCGGCACGTCGTCGAGGGCATCAGCGAAATTGCCCAGCAACGTCAGCAACATGGGCAGCAGCGGATCGTCTGCGAATGCGTCGGTCAGCGGCTTGAAATGGCGATCGCGATCGATGTAGAGCGGGTTTGAGTCCAGCGGCTGCACGAACACGCCGTCGGGCGTCGCCGTCGCGGCCCCGTCGACGAACGAGTACCGGCCGTAGCGACGTCGCCGCTGCAGGCTCAATTCGGCCGCATAGCGGTCCGGCGCCAAATCATCCCAATGCGAAGCGAATTGGTCCCATACGTCGGAACTCACGCCCAAAGCCGTCGCCAGATCGGCAGGCGACATCAAAGACACCCCAGTCGTGGTCAAATCCTGGATGGCGGCCGCTGCCCAATCGGTCCCGGCCCGGTGCGCGCAAAGAACTTCTGGTCATGTCCCACGGCGGCGGGATACCTGCAAGTCGATGGAGCTAAACGTGACCGGTCGGATTACCGATGCACGCCTGATACCAACCGCACCTACCGCGCGTTTCGGCTTGCGCGGCGGCGGCGACGGTGGCGCGTCCCGGCCCCTATCGTCGTCCGGGCGTCAGTATTTGAAGTCGCGGATGCCGTCCCAATCCACCAGTGTCCAGCCGCCTCCCGGGCTGCCCTTGATGACGACGCGGCCGATATTCGGCAGCGGATGCTGCTTCACCAGGCTGTCCTTCGGGTTGGAAACGTTCATAAGCGTCCAGTACATGATGGCCTCGCCGTGCGAGAACGCGACCGGGTTCTTCTGGCCACTGTCATAGATCTTCTGCACGGCGCCGCTGAACTGGTCATTGAATTGGTCGCCGTTGATCGATCCCGGAATGGCGTTTTGCCGATCGCCTCGCAGCCAGTCCGCCGGTGCGACCAGAAACGTCGACTTGGCCATCGAGGTCGGCTTGTCGTCAAACCAGCCTGCGCTGATTTCGCGGAGACCGGGCAGGATCTGGACGTGCTTCCCGAGCCGCTCGGCCAGCGGCGCGGCGGTCTCCTGCGTTCGGACCATCGTGGAGGCGTAGATGCCGTCGTAGTTGTTCCGCGCAAGGTAACGGGCGTTCTGCTGGGCCTGGCCCTGCCCGTCATGGGTGAGGCCCGGGCCGGGCACCTCGGTGTTGATAATCCCGGCGGCGTTGGCCTCCGACTCGGCGTGCCGGACGAAGGTCAACGTGATGGTGCGAACGTGCGGTGTTTCACCGGAACAGGCGCCGACAGCTATGGTCGCGGCGAGTACGACCGCTGCCTTCAAGATGGCGGTACGAATGCGCTTGGCCATGGCGATAGCCTGCCCTGCCGGCGGCCTTCATGTGGTGGGTTTGCCATGGTTGGGTGGAGAAGTGCGACGTGAGATCTGATCGAGAGGAGACTCGCAATGGCGATCGACCCGAATGCCATCGGTGCGGTGACGGAGCCGATGCTGTTCGAGTGGACCGACCGGGACACCATGCTTTACGCGCTCGGTGTCGGCGCCGGCACCGATGACCTGTCGTTCACCACCGAAAACAGCCACGGCATCACCCTGCAAGTGCTGCCGACGTACGCGGTGATCTGCTGCCCCGCGTTCGGCGCGGCAGCGAAGATCGGAACGTTCAACTGGGCTCTGCTCCTGCACGGCTCTCAGGGCATCCGGTTGCACGCACCGCTGCCGGCCGCGGGAAAGCTGTCGGTGGTCACCGAAGTGGCCGACATCCAGGACAAGGGCGAAGGCAAGAACGCCATCATCATGCTGCGCGCCCGCGGCAGCGACCCCAACTCCGGGACGCTGGTCGCCGAGAGTTTTACCACGCTCGTCATCCGCGGCGCCGGTGGTTTCGGGGGAGTACCGGGCCAGCGCCCCGCCGCACCGGAAATCCCCGACCGGGAGCCGGATGCCCGGATCGCGCTGCCCACCCGCGAGGATCAGCCACTGATCTACCGGCTCTCCGGCGATCGCAACCCCCTGCACAGTGACCCCTGGTTCGCCAAGGAGATGGCCGGCTTCCCCAAACCGATCATGCACGGGCTGTGCACCTACGGTGTGTCGGGCCGCGCGCTGGTTGCCGAGCTCTGCAAGGGCGATGCCACCAAGATCACCTCGATTGCCGCTCGGTTCACCTCCCCGGTGTTTCCCGGCGAGACGCTGACCACCGTGATCTGGCGAACCGAGCCGGGCAGCGCGGTGTTCCGAACCGAGGCCGCCGCGCCCGGCGGCGGCGATGCGCGGGTGGTCCTCGAGGACGGAGCGGCGGAATACGCACCCGTGTGAGCCACCTTCATGGCAGGCTCCGACCATGGCATTCAAACTCACATACAGCGATGGAAACGAAACCGACTACGACGACAACACCAAGTGGGAAGTCGAGAACGGGGTTGTCAAGCTAGGACGTGAGGAGGGGAAGTGGACGGTTTTTGTCTCGCCGAGTCATTGGGCCACCCTCGAACTCGTGCCGAAGGACAAGGGCGACGGCGAGGGTGATGGCGAAGAAGAAGATCAGGACAAAGACAAGGACGAAGACGAAGACGAAGACGAAGACAAGGACAGCTGACCTCACCTGCCGACGCCGGCACCGAGCCGCTGCGCCAGCCGCTTAGTGAACTCGCTGACCCGGGCCGGGCTGTCGAGGGCAAACAGCGCTGCGGTTGCGCGGTCGCCGTCGTCGCTGTGCCGCACGACAATGCCGATACCGTCGTCGTGCACCGCGTCGAAGGCGTCTTCGTCGGTGATGTCGTCGCCGAGGTAAATCGGCAGCAGCGCACCAGATTCGGCATCGCGGATCTGCTCGACGACCCAGCGCAGCGTCTTGCCCTTGTCCCAGTCGATATTTGGGCGCAGCTCGATGACTTCGCGTCCGGTCGTCACCCGAAGCGCGGTGCGCTGACCGGCTGTCCGCACCGCCGCCGCCACCTCGCCGACCCGGTCGCGCGCGGCGTTGCGGTAGTGCACCGCCACACCGAACCGCTTGTGCTCCACCGCAACACCGGGGATAGCGTCGAGTTGGCCGCGCAGCTCGGCGGCTGCCTCTTCCAGCACGGGTAGGGCTGCCGCCGCGGCGTCGTTCTGGTGGTGTTCGCCATCGGGTCCGATCAGCTCGAAACCATGGCTGCCGGCATACCAGATGCCGGGCAGGCCGATTCGCTGCCGAACATCGGCGAGATCGCGGCCACTGAGCACCGCGACCGGACATCGCGCGGTCAACGACTGCACCGCCTCGGCTGCGCCCGCCGTCAGCCTGGCCGCGTCGGGATCGTCGACGATGTCGGACAACGTTCCGTCGAAGTCGAAGAACACCGCGGGCTGCCGATCGCTGAGCATGCTGTCGGCTGAACTTTCGAGGGCCTGGATGGCATCGGGCAGCTCCGACATCCGTCGGTCTCCGGTTCGCACGGTGATCTCACGCACGTCGCGGACCACCACGTCGACGCCATCGGGGCTCAGTTCGTCGCCGTGACGATCGACGCCGACAACGAGAGCGAACCCGCCGTCGCGGCCGGCCGTGACAGCGCCGTTGGAATCCGTCACGACCACGCATCGGCCCGGCCGGGTACCCAGCCGCTCGGCGGCCGCCACGAGCGCGGCACCCTCGGAGTTTGTGGGCTCGGCGAGTTCGTCAGCCCCCACACCGATGCCGTGCAATTGCTGAATCAGCGCCGCGGTGGACTCCATATGGGTCGCGTCGAGTCGGAACAGCACGGCGTCGTGGCGGCGTGGGTCGATCCTGACCGGAGTTTTTTCGGATGCCTTCACGAGTTTCACGCTAGTCACGCCGGTGTCAGCAGTCATAGCGTGGGTATCAGCGACGTCGGCAGGAGGAGAAAACAAAAATGTCGGCTCCAAAATCGCATGAGGGCATCGTCGTCGGCGTCGACGGATCGAGTGCGGCGAAGGTGGCGGTCGACTGGGCGGCGCGCGACGCGGCGATGCGAGGGGTTCCGCTTACCTTGCTCCACGTCCTCACCCCGGCCGTGGTGATGACCTTTCCGGAGACGCCGATGCCGCCCGGCTACCTGCAATGGCAGGAGGATCAGGCGCAGCGCTACATCGACGATGCGTTGAAGGTCGTCGAGGCCAGCACCGGGGAACACGGTCCGCCGCAGGTCATCACTGAGACGATGGTCGGGTCCACCGTTCCCACACTGGTCGATATGAGCAACGAAGCCGCGATGA
>JAFAQO010000205.1 GCA_019246375.1 Mycobacterium sp.
TCGGAGAGGGTCGGCAGCGGAAGGACGCGAGATGCTGCACGGAATCACTCGACTTGCCATCGCCGCGCCGCGAAGCGTCATCGCGGTCGCAACCTTGGTTCTGCTGGGAGCCGCGGCCTTCGGCATCCCGGTCGTCAACAGCTTGTCGGCCGGCGGTTTTCAAGACCCGACGTCGGAATCAGCCCGCACGACCGACCTTCTCAGGGACAAGTTCGGGCAAACCGATCAAAAGATGCTAATCGTGGTGAGCACACCCGCCGGTGCCCACAGCCACCAGGCGCGCCACGTCGCCACCGACATCGTCGATCACCTGAAGCGGTCGCCGTGGGTCCTCGATTTGTCGTCGGCGTGGACATCGCCGCCGCAGGCCGCCGCCCGGCTCGTCAGCAAGGACGACCAGTCCGGGCTGATTGTGGCGAACCTGAAAGGCGGGGAGAACAACGCGCAGAAGTACGCCAAGACGCTCTCCCGCGAACTCGTGCATGACCGGGACGGCGTCACGGTGCGCGCCGGAGGCATGGCTGTGGCGTATGCCCAAATCAACCAGCAGAACCAGCGCGACCTTTTCTTGATGGAGTCGATCGCGATTCCGCTGAGCTTCATGGTGCTGGTCTGGGTGTTTGGTGGGCTGCTGGCGGCGGCGCTGCCGATTGCCTTGGGCGGACTGGCCATCCTCAGCACCATGTCGGTGTTGCGGCTGATCAGCTTCGCCACCAACGTGTCGACGTACGCACTGGACCTGAGTCTCGCAATGGGCCTCGCCCTGGCGATCGACTACACCTTGCTGATCGTCAGCCGCTACCGCGAGGAGTTGGCCGCGGGCAGCGACCGGGACCAGGCACTGCTCCGAACCATGGCCACCGCTGGCCGTACCGCGCTGTTCTCTGCGACCACTGTCGCGTTGTCGATGGCGGTGTTGGTGCTGTTTCCGATGTACTTCTTGAAATCGTCTGCCTACGCCATTGCGGCAACTGCGGTCATCGTTGCGGTTGCTGCCATCGTGGTGACCCCGGCGGCGATCGTGCTGCTGGGGCCTCGGCTGGATGCGCTGAACGTGCACCGGCTCGCGCGTCGGAAGTTGCCTTGGGTCAAGGGCAGCCCCGATCCCGCGCGCAAGCCGGCCAAACCGATGTTCTGGTACCGGTCGACCAAGTTCGTGCAGCGCCACGCCGTGCCGGTGGGCCTGACTGTCGTCGCGCTGTTGCTGCTGCTCGGGGTTCCGTTCTTGGGGGTGAAGTGGGGCTTCCCCGACGAGCGTGTGCTGCCGCGATCGGCGTCGGCGCGTCAAGTCGCCGATGTGTTAAGCAACGATTTCGCCTACGACTTAGGGAACGCGGTGTCCGTCGTCGTCCCCAACGCCCGTGGTCTAAGCCCCGTCGATCTCGAGCGCTACGCCGCCAATCTCTCGCGGGTGCCCGACGTGTCGGCGGTGACCGCACCGACCGGAACATTCGTGGACGGACACTGGCAGGGACCGCCCGCCGCGCCCACCGGCATTGCCGAGGGCAGTGCGTTTCTCACCGTGGCCAGCACCGCGCCGCTCTTTTCGCAAGCCTCGGCCACCCAGCTCGACCGATTGCACGACGTGCTCGGGCCGGCGGGGCGGCAAGTGAAGATGGCCGGGCTGGCGCAGACCAACCGTGACAATGTGGAAGCGATCACCACGCGGCTGCCGGTGGTGCTGGGGCTGATCGCCGTCATCAGCTTCACGCTGCTGTTTTTGCTCACCGGCAGTGTGGTGCTGCCGCTGAAGGCGCTGGTGTGCAACGTGTTGTCACTGACGGCGGCATTCGGCGCGATCGTGTGGATCTTTCAGGACGGCCACCTGGGCGCAATGGGGACCACCCCCACGTCGACGTTGAATGCCAACATCCCAATGCTGTTGTTCTGCATCGCGTTCGGGCTGTCCATGGATTACGAGGTGTTCTTGATCTCACGGATCCGGGAGTACTGGCTGGCCTCCGGGGCCGCCCGGTCGGCGCGACCGAGCGCGGCCGAGGCACGCGCCGCTAACGACGAGAGCACGGCTTTGGGCCTAGCTCGCATCGGCCGGGTGGTCACCGCGGCTGCGCTGGTGATGTCGATCTCGTTCGCCGCGTTGATCCCTGCACATGTGTCGTTCATGCGCATGCTCGGCGTCGGCCTGACACTGGCCGTGCTGGCCGACGCCACACTGGTGCGTATGGTCTTAGTTCCAGCTTTCATGCATGCGCTGGGCCGGTGGAATTGGTGGGCACCTAAACCGCTGGCCTGGCTGCATGAACGGTTCGGGATCAGTGAGGTCCCCGCCTCTGCGGCAGCGGGCGTCATCGCCGGGCCGATGCCACGTCACAGCCCAAAACGGGCCATGATCAGGAGCGGACTGCCGCAACGGTGACGAACGGGGCTGCAGCCTAGCGGTCCGACGGCACCCCAGACCCGGCGGTGGTTTCCACGTCCCGTCCGGTGCGAGCCGCTATTGTGGCGGCCTTGCCGCGGGCCAAGGCCCAAGTCGCGACGATGACCACCAGCACTGCGGCTGCCAGGGCGAAAATCTTGGGACCCGTGGCGTGAAGGGTCTCGCCCAGCACGATGACCCCAAGCACCGATGCCACCACCGGCTCGGCCACTACCACAGTTGGCATCGAGGCAGTCAACGCACCGGCCCGGAATGACGATTGCTGAAAGATCACCCCGGCCAGGGCAATTGGTATCCAGACATAGAGTTCGGGCGCACGGAGTAGAGCACCGAAACCGTTTCCGAGCGCATCGACAATGCCCTTCGTCAGCACCGCAGACACTGCGAATGCGGAACCCGCCACCATCGCCAGGAGCACTGCCGCGCGACGACGACCGGGCCAAATCCGCGCACCCAAGACACACAACACCAACAGCGGACCCATGACCACGGCCACCACGATCCACGTCATCAGCGTCCCTCGTGAGCGCCCTGGATGCGGGTCGCCGAGCGTGATGAACACAGCCAACGCAAC
>JAFAQO010000207.1 GCA_019246375.1 Mycobacterium sp.
TTTGCGTTGGCCGCCGGACAGCTTGTCCACCGGGGTGTCGGCGTGTTTTGTGAGGTCGAGCTCTTCGAGCACCTGGGCGACGACCTTGGCGCGGTCAGCTTTGCTGGTGTCCGGTGGCAGCCGCAGCTCGGCCGCATACCCCAGCGCCTGGTTCACCGTTAACTGGCGGTGTACGACGTCATCTTGCGGGACCATCCCGATCCGGCTGCGCAGCGAGGCGTATTCGGCATGGATGTCGTGTCCCTCAAAAGTGACTGAGCCCGAGGTGGGACGGGTGTAGCCGGCGATGAGTCTGGCCAGTGTGGTCTTGCCGGCTCCCGAACCGCCGATGACCGCGGTGAGCGTTCCGGGCCTGGCGATCAGCGAGATGTCGTTGAGCAGTTGTTTGCCATTGTCGACGGTGAAGTTGACGCTGCGCACCTCCAGGCCGCCGGTGCGGGTCGCCGCCTCGGTGCGCCGGACCAGGGTGCTGTCGGTGAACACCAAGTCGATGTTGCCGATTGTGACGACGTCACCCTGGCGCAAAATGGCCGACCCGACCCGAGTCCCGTTGACAAACGTCCCATTGACGCTGCGGTCGCGGATCTCGGTACCGAGCGGCGTCAAAACCAATGTCGCGTGATGACGCGAGGCCAACACGTCGGGGATCACGAGGTCGTTGTCGTTGGCGCGACCGATCGTCACCGAGCCGGCCAGCGTTCCGCTCGATGCTGACCTTTGCGACATGAACTTCATGAACCGTGTCGCGAAGTTCGACGCGTCGGCCGACCCGGCTTTGACCACCGTCGTCTCGTTGGGCGGCGCCGAATCAGGCGATGGCGCCCACGCGGCATCGACGACCGTCATTTCGCTGGGGGGCGGCGAGTCGGGTGCCGCTTGCTGAATCGGGTAGTTGGGTCGCTGTTGCGCCTGCGGTGACGCTTTGCGCGGGTACGAAGGGGGATGTGGTCGCCTTGCCGGTGCCGGCTCCGGCGCGGGCCGGCGTTCGCTCCGCGAAAAGCCGCCACTTTGCGGTCGGGGCTGGGAACGCGGCGGCGGTTCCGGGTGCCTCGTCGACCATGTGACGGTGGGCATCTCGCCGCCCCGCACCCCCGTTGCCGGTGGCCGGCCGGCCCGCTGTGGCTGTTGTCCGAGCTCGAACGTCAGCCGTGGTCCGCCGGCATTGCCGATGTTGATGCTCTGACCATCATGAATGTCGATCACCGGCATCCGGTAGCCGTTGACGTAGGTGCCGTTGACAGAGCCGTTATCGATTGCCTGCCATTTGCCCTGTTCAAAGCGCAGTATCAGATGCGCGCGGGAGATCCGCGGATCGGTAATGCGAATATCGGCGCGCACGTCACGTCCAACGACGACGTCATGACCTGCGGCAAAAGTGTGTTGCGACCCGTCATGCCGAATTGTCAGCATGGGCGGGGCTGGTCGACTCACCACACCAGTATCCGTTGCGACGCGAGTGGGCTGCACGCGGCGCACCTGTGTTTTGTCTATGTGTCGCCGATATCAGCTTCCGGGCCGGGAATCGATGATTTGCTGCACATCGGCGCTGGTTAGGGGGCCGGCCGGCCGTCGATGTGTCGTGGCGGGCTTCGATTCATAGCTGTTTCATAAGCGGCGCTGGCACACCGCAATCAAATATCCGGGCATTATGCGAAGAGTGAAGGAATTGCCGGAACCGTCTGGCAAGGCTGCCTCACGCCGGCGAAAGGAGATACTGGCCCGCGCCGTTGCGAACGCCCACAGGATTTCGTCACGCACCACGCTGAATTGACATTGACAGGAACTTGCCGAGTAGGGAGGGGGTGACGGCAGATGGACGAGTCGACGAACGTCACGCGGCGCTGGGAAGTCAGCCGCCGGCTCCGAACCGACCCTCAGCGTGCCCGTGGGGCGTTGCGGCGCGGCTATCAATCGCTTCCGCACCTGGCGGTCACGGAACTCTTACACCACGTGCCGCTGATCAGATCGGGCTCCAGCGGAGATGTCGACGTAGTCGAACCAGGCGGCCAGGGCGGCCAGGGGAGCCCGCGCCGCTCAGCGGTGGCTGAACGTACGACCTTTGCCGGCTACACGGTGCTGCGACCGCTGGGTTCGGGCGGAATGGCCGACGTTTACCTGGCTAAGCACCCCAGGTTGCCGCGACGCGACGCGCTCAAAGTTCTCGCCAAGGAGATGACGGCCGACGCCGAATTCCGGGAGCGATTCAACCGTGAAGCTGACCTGGCGGCGACACTCTGGCACCCGCACATCGTGGCGGTGCACGATCGCGGCGAGTTCGACGGGCAACTCTGGATCGCGATGGACTACGTCGAGGGCACCGACGCATCCAGGTTGGTGAAGGAGCGGTATTGCCGAGGCATGTCGGTAGAGGATGTTTGCGCCATCGTCACTGCTGTCGCAGGCGCACTCGACTACGCCCATCATCGCGGGCTGCTCCACCGCGACGTCAAACCGGCCAACATCCTGCTCACCCACCCAGAAGCGGGTGAGCGGCGGATCCTATTGGCGGACTTCGGAGTAGCTCGCCAGCTTGCCGATGTGAGCGGAATCACCGAGACCAACGTCGCCGTGGGAACGGTGGCCTACGCCGCGCCCGAACAGTTGCTGGGCAGCAAGATGGACGGGCGGGCCGACCAATACGCTCTGGCCGCCACGGCCTTTCACCTGCTCACCGGCGCGCCGCCGTTTCCGCACGCCAACCCTGTTGAGGCCATCAGCATGCACCTCAACGCCCCACCGCCTCGGCTCAGCGACTACCGTCCGGATCTGGCCTGTCTCGACGACGTCTTGATCAAAGCGCTGGCAAAAGAGCCCGAGGAGAGATTCGACCGGTGTCGCGAGTTCGCCGACGCCTTCCGCGACCAGGTCTCCCGCGCCTCGAAGAGAGCGCGACGTACCAAGCCCGGGCACGGAATTTCAGTGCGGACCAAGGTCGCCATCGCGATTGTTTGCTTGGCGCTGGTCGCCATGGGGATAACCTGGGCGACCTCGTATTTCTTCTGGAGCGACACGGCTGCGGCGAAACCCGGGTCACCGCCGCAGCTTCACTCGACGTCGGTTAACCATCCGGCCGGCACTGTCGCCGCTCCGGCGCTCAACGGCACCTATCGGTTGGACTACGACCGGGCAAAGCAGACATCGAACGGCGTGATCGCCAATGACGGAGCCCAAACGAGCTGGTGGGCCTTTCGTTCCTCCTGCTCGGCGACGGGATGCGCCGCGACCGGAACCAAGCTCGATAACACCAATCACGAAGTGGCGAAGACTACTGGTACCGGCAATACCGGCGTTCTGCAATACGTCAACGGACATTGGCAGGGTGAGCCCAGGCAGGTGCAGGTCCAGTGCCGCATTGCACACCAAACGGTGACGTCCGCCCAAGAGGAGATGGTGGTCTGGTCGTTGACACCGCAGGCTGACGGCACATTGCGCGGCGTACAGGTCCAAACCGTGCACAGCAACGATTGCGGCGCACAAGGGGCCACGCTGCGGATCCCCGTTGTAGCGACGCGGGTCGGGAACGTGCCGCCGAACGTTGCCGTGGCCGATCCCGCGAAAGTTGCCGCCGCCACCGTTGCGCCGGCTGGTTCCTCGTCGGCGCCTGCGCTGGGCGGCTCATGCAACGACATCGACAAGATCGCCTACGACTCCACCGCCAATGAACAGGTCGTGTGCGAAGGCAACACGTGGGACAAAGCGCCCACCACGACGGGCGTTCACCCGATCGGCACATCGTGTGAAGAGCCCGACACACCCGTATTCGCCCTGTCGATGTCCGACGATGGGCATTTGATCCAATGCGACCCAACCACCAAGGTGTGGACGCGGCAGCACGGATAAGCGCTCCGCCGGTCCATGGTCCGGCCCGCATCGTCGCCGCAGGTCCCATGGTCCGGCTCGCCCCCTCGCCGCTACGCGGCTGGGGGTACTCCACCTCGGGCCGTACCGGCCCGCATCGTCGCCGCACGGGCGTGTCGGTGGCCACGCCTAGGCTGGACACATGGCTTTCGCTACTGAGCACCCTGTGGTCGCTCACTCGGAGTACCGCGCCGTCGAGGAGGTCGTGCGTGCCGGCGGTCGCTTCGAGGTGGTCAGCCCGCACGACCCGGCCGGCGACCAGCCGACCGCCATCGACGAGCTGGAGCGGCGGATCAGGGCAGGGGAGCGCGACGTGGTCCTGCTGGGTGCCACAGGCACGGGGAAGTCGGCCACCACCGCATGGCTCATCGAGCGGTTGCAACGGCCCACGCTGGTCATGGCGCCCAACAAGACGCTGGCCGCGCAGCTGGCGAACGAGCTGCGGGAGATGTTGCCGCACAACGCGGTCGAGTACTTCGTGTCGTACTACGACTACTACCAACCCGAGGCATACATCGCGCAGACCGACACCTACATCGAAAAGGACAGCTCGATCAACGACGACGTGGAGCGGCTGCGGCACTCCGCGACGTCGGCCCTGCTGTCGCGCCGCGACGTGGTCGTGGTGGCCTCGGTGTCGTGCATCTACGGCCTGGGCACACCGCAGTCCTATCTGGACCGCTCCGTCGAGCTGCAGGTCGGCACAGAAGTGTCCCGCGATGCGTTGCTGCGGCTGCTGGTCGATGTGCAGTACACCCGCAACGACCTGTCGTTCACCCGAGGCTCGTTCCGGGTGCGGGGCGACACGGTCGAAATCATCCCGTCATACGAGGAGCTGGCTGTTCGGATCGAGTTCTTCGGCGACGAGATCGAGGCGCTGTACTACCTGCACCCGCTTACCGGCGAGGTGATCCGCAAGGTCGACTCGCTGCGGATTTTCCCAGCCACCCACTACGTGGCCGGGCCCGAGCGGATGGCGCATGCGATCTCGACGATCGAGCAGGAGCTGGCCGAGCGGCTGACCGAATTGGAGGGCAAGGGCAAGCTGTTGGAGGCACAGCGGCTGCGGATGCGCACCAACTACGACATCGAGATGATGCGCCAGGTCGGGTTCTGCTCTGGTATCGAGAATTACTCCCGGCACATCGATGGCCGGGGGCCCGGCTCGCCGCCGGCAACACTGCTCGACTATTTCCCGGAGGACTTCCTGCTCGTCATCGACGAGTCGCATGTCACGGTGCCGCAGATCGGCGGCATGTACGAAGGTGACATGTCCCGCAAGCGCAATTTGGTGGAGTACGGTTTCCGGCTGCCGTCTGCGTGCGACAACCGCCCGCTGACGTGGGAGGAGTTCGCCGACCGGATCGGGCAGACGGTGTACCTCTCGGCCACGCCGGGCCCCTACGAGCTGAGCCAGTCGGGCGGGGAATTCGTCGAGCAGGTGATCCGCCCGACCGGCCTGGTCGACCCGAAGGTGGTGGTCAAGCCTACCAAGGGCCAGATCGATGACCTGATCGGCGAGATTCGCAAACGCACCGAGGCCGACGAGCGGGTGTTGGTGACTACCCTGACCAAGAAGATGGCCGAAGACCTCACCGACTATCTGCTGGAGATGGGGATCCGGGTGCGTTATTTGCACTCCGAGGTCGACACGCTGCGCCGGGTGGAACTGCTGCGCCAGCTGCGGCTCGGGGACTACGACGTGTTGGTCGGGATTAACCTGCTGCGGGAGGGTTTGGACTTGCCTGAGGTGTCGCTGGTGTCCATACTCGACGCCGACAAGGAGGGCTTTTTGCGTTCGTCCCGCAGCCTGATCCAGACGATCGGCCGCGCAGCCCGCAATGTCTCCGGGGAAGTGCACATGTACGCCGACACGATTACCGACTCCATGAAAGAAGCCATCGACGAGACCGAACGGCGGCGCGCCAAGCAGATTGCCTACAACGAGGCCAACGGCATCGACCCGCAGCCGCTGCGCAAGAAGATCGCCGACATCCTCGATCAGGTCTATCGCGAGGCTGACGACATCGACACCGTCGAAATCGGCGGATCTGGCCGCAACGCCTCGCGCGGCCGGCGGGCGCAGGGTGCGCCTGGCCGGGCGGTCAGTGCAGGAGTGTTCGAGGGCCGTGACACCGCCCACATGCCGCGCGCGGAATTGGCCGACCTGATCAAGGACTTGACCGCCCAGATGATGGCCGCTGCCCGCGACCTCCAGTTCGAGCTGGCCGCGCGGTTCCGCGACGAGATCGCCGACCTCAAGAAGGAACTGCGGTCCATGGATGTCGCCGGCCTCAAGTGATTTTGGCCCGGCGCGTCGTGACTGCGCTCACGGCTGAGTTCATACGGTGGTGCACGTGACCGACACGGCAATGACCACCGACACCACCCTCGGCACTTGGCGCGAGCTGCTGGGACGCCAGTATGTGTGGACCTGTATCTTGCTCACCGGCGGTGTGGCGCTCTACGCCATCAACGAATTCCTGACTTTCAGCCTGCTGCCCAGCACGGTTGCCGAAATCGGTGGCGAGCGGCTGTATGCCTGGGTCACCACGATGTACCTGGTCGGCTCAGTAGTGACCGCAACCACGGTTAACGCAATCCTTATGCGCTTAGGGGCGCGTTC
>JAFAQO010000231.1 GCA_019246375.1 Mycobacterium sp.
ACGCGGGCGCACTCGCGGACGAACCGGGCCTGGTCCCACAAGTGCTCGATGACCTGAAAGTTGACCACCGCGTCGACCGAGCCGTCGACCAGTGGAAGATCGGTCAGGTTTCCGTGCATGACCTCCACTCGGTGATAGCGGGCGCGCACGTGCGCCACCGTGGCCGCGTCATAGTCCAGCGCGATCACCCGGCGCGCCACGCCGGCAATCAAGTCGGCACCGTATCCCTCCCCGCAGCCTGCTTCGAGCACGTCGCGGCCCGCGCAGTGCTGCCGGAGCCGCTGGTAGACCACTTCGTGGCGGCGAAACCAGTAGTTCTCCTCCTCCAGCCCGGGCAGGGTCCGCTCGCCGGTCAGCGCCAGCGCCACGTCGGCGCCCGACGGATCTCCGACGGGAAGGTCGTTGGGAACGAATGCGGTCATTGGACAGCAGGCTATCCCGAAGCGCCGCGTTGGCGAATGGGTCACTGCAGACAGGCGCGGCAATGTCTCGTTGCGACCCGCTATGGTGTGAGAGCGAACCGCATAAAGTTACCGGTTAGTAACATGCGTTTGCGGTTGCGCACAAACGTGACCGATGGTCTTGCCGCCACGGCTGCAGGACTCCTTCGAGGAGGACGAACCACACTCATGACGAACATCGTGGTCCTGATCAAGCAGGTCCCAGACACCTGGTCGGAGCGCAAGCTCACCGACGGCGACTTCACCCTGGACCGCGAGGCCGCCGACGCAGTGCTGGACGAGATCAACGAGCGAGCCGTCGAAGAGGCGCTGTTGATCCGGGAGAAGGAGGCCGCCGACGGCACCGAGGGTTCGGTGACCCTGCTGACCGCAGGCCCCGAGCGGGCCAGCGAGGCGATTCGCAAGGCCCTGTCGATGGGCGCCGACAAGGCCGTTCACCTGCTCGACGACGGGATGCACGGTTCCTGCGTCGTCCAAACCGCGTGGGCGCTGGCGCGCGCGCTGGGCACCATCGAGGGCACCGAACTGGTTATCGCCGGTAACGAGTCCACCGACGGAACCGGTGGTGCCGTGCCGGCCATCATCGCCGAGTACCTGGGCCTGCCCCAGCTAACCCACTTGCGGAAGCTATCGGTTGAGGGCGGCAGGATCACCGGTGAGCGCGAAACCGACGACGGTGTGTTCACCCTCGAAGCCTCGCTGCCCGCGGTGGTGAGCGTGAATGAGAAGATCAACGAGCCACGCTTCCCCTCCTTCAAGGGCATCATGGCCGCCAAAAAGAAGGAAGTCACCAAACTGACGCTCGCCGAGATCGGCGTCGAGGCCGACGAGGTCGGACTTTCCAACGCCGGATCGACGGTGCTGTCGGCTAACCCCAAGCCGCCCAAGACCGCCGGTGAGAAGGTCGCGGACGAGGGCGATGGCGGCACCAAGATCGCCGAATACCTGGTTGCGCAGAAGATCATCTAGGCCCAATCCCGAATCCGAAAGAGACGACACAACTCATGGCTGAAGTACTGGTGCTCGTCGAGCACGCTGAAGGCGCGGTGAAGAAAGTCAGCGCCGAATTGCTCACGGCCGCTCGTGCTCTGGGCGAACCCGCCGCTGTCGTGGTGGCTGCGCCCGACACAGCTGGGTCGCTGGTCGACGGGCTCAAAGCGGCCGGGGCCGCCAAGATCTACGTCGCGGAGTCCGACGCCGTCGACAACTACCTGATCACCCCGGCGGTCGACGTGCTGGCCTCGCTGGCCGAATCGGCCGCTCCGGCCGCAGTGTTGCTGTCCGCCAACGCCGACGGCAAGGAGATCGCGGGCCGACTCGCCGCGCGGATCGGCTCAGGTCTGCTGGTCGACGTGGTTGACGTCCAGGCCGGCCCCAAGACCGTCCATTCCATCTTCGGTGGTGCGTTCACCGTCGAGGCGCAGGCCAACGGCGACACCCCGGTGATCACCGTGCGCGCCGGTGCCTTTGAGGCCGAACCGTCCGACGGGGCGGGTGAACAAGTCACTGTGGAGGTGCCGGCACCCGCCGAGAACGCCGCCAAGGTCACCTCGCGCCAGCCGGCGGTCGCCGGCGATCGCCCAGAGCTCACCGAGGCCACCATCGTGGTCTCCGGTGGCCGCGGTGTCGGCAGCGCCGAGAACTTCAGCGTGGTCGAAGAGCTGGCCGACTCGCTTGGCGGCGCGGTCGGCGCGTCCCGCGCCGCGGTGGACTCCGGCTACTACCCGGGCCAGTTCCAGGTGGGCCAGACCGGCAAGACGGTGTCGCCGCAGCTCTACATCGCGCTGGGCATCTCAGGGGCGATCCAGCACCGCGCCGGCATGCAAACCTCCAAGACGATCATCGCGGTCAACAAAGACGAAGAGGCACCGATCTTCGAGATCGCCGACTACGGCGTGGTGGGCGACCTGTTCAAAGTGGCCCCACAGCTCACCGAGGCGGTCAAGACCCGCAAGGGCTGACGCGACTCGAGGTCCGTCGCGGCCGCCCCGGCGGCATGCTGTCGGCGCACGTGAGCGTCGGTATCCTGGGCGGGTCATGGTGTACCTGGATCACGCCGCCACTACCCCGATGCACTCCGCCGCCATCGAGGCGATGACGGCCGTGCTGGGCACCGTGGGCAACGCCTCGTCGCTGCACGCCGCGGGCAGGGCGGCGCGGCGCCGGATGGAGGAATCCCGCGAGCTGATCGCGGCCAAGCTCGGCGCACGGCCCTCGGAGGTGATATTCACCGCCGGCGGCACGGAAAGTGACAACCTCGCCATCAAGGGAATTTTCTTGGCCCGGCGGAACGACGAGCCGCGACACCGGCGCATTGTCACCACGGCCGTGGAGCACCACGCGGTGCTCGACTCGGTGTTCTGGCTCACCGAGCATGAAGGGGCAGAGGTCACTTGGCTGCCGACCGGTGCGGACGGGTCGGTGTCCCCGGCTGCGTTGCGCGACGCGCTGAAAGGCCACGACGACGTCGCGCTGGTGTCGGTGATGTGGGCCAACAACGAAGTTGGCACGATCATGCCGATCGCCGAACTAGCTGCCACGGCAGCCGAATTCGGTGTTCCCATGCACAGCGACGCCGTGCAGGCAGTAGGGCAGCTGCCGGTCGATTTCGCCGCCAGCGGCCTGTCCGCGATGAGTGTGGCTGCACACAAGTTCGGTGGCCCGCCCGCCGTCGGCGCGCTGCTGCTGCGCCGGGACGTCGACTGCGTGCCACTGCTACACGGCGGCGGTCAGGAGCGGGACATCCGCTCGGGTACACCGGATGTTGCCGGTGCT
>JAFAQO010000404.1 GCA_019246375.1 Mycobacterium sp.
CCCACGGCTACTTCACCGGGGCGCATGCCGTCCCCGTCTGGCTGATGCTCGGCGTGCTGCTGCTGTCGGTCGTCACGGCCGTGCGCTTGAATGTGCTGCTGAGCTTCCAAAGCAAAGACCTTTTCAACGGGCTGCAGGCAGCGTTCACCGGCTTAGGCGCACATGACGAGAAGATCAGGCAATCGGGCATCCATGGCTTTTGGGTGTCACTGGGAATCTTCTGCATCCTGGCCGCCATATATATCGCCCGGGTGATGGCCGACATCTACTTGACGCAGCGGTTCATCATCGCCTGGCGGGTATGGCTCACCGACCACCTCACGGCTGACTGGCTGGACGGGAGCGCCTACTACCGGACTCGCTTCATCGATCACACCATCGACAACCCCGATCAGCGCATCCAGCAAGATATCGACATCTTCACCGCCGGCGCCGGCGGAACCCCTAATGTGCCGTCGAACGGAACCCAAAGCACACTGCTGTTCGGCGCCGTACAAGCGGTAGTCTCGGTGATCTCGTTCGCAGCGATCTTGTGGAACCTTTCGGGGACGCTGAATATCCTCGGTCTCGCACTGCCGCGGGCGATGTTCTGGATTGTCTTTGTCTACGTGTTCGTGGCGAGCGTCATCACCTTCCGGATCGGCCACCCGCTGATCAGGCTGAGCTTCGCCAACGAGATGCTCAATGCCGCCTTCCGGTATGCGTTAGTACGGTTACGCGACACTGCCGAGGCAGTCGGCTTCTACCGCGGCGAGCAAGCTGAACGCGTCCAGTTGCTGGGCCGCTTCTCATCGATCATCGCCAACTACCGTCGCTATGTGAACCGTACTGTCGGCTACCTCGGATGGAACGCGTCGGTCAGTCAAACGATCGTCCCGCTGCCATGGGTGCTACAGGCGCCACGACTGTTCGCCGGAAAGATCAACCTAGGCGACGTCAGCCAGACCGCGGCGGCATTCAATGAGATCGAGGAATCGCTGTCGTTCTTCCGCAATAACTACGACGCATTTGCCGGGTTCCGCGCCGCGATTCTCCGCTTGCACGGCTTGGTCGACGCCAATGAGCGTGGGCGCGAATTGCCGGCGATCACGGTGCAACCGAGTGACGAGGGTGGGGTGCAACTCGACGGTATCGAGGTGCGCACGCCTACGGGTACACAGTTGATCGATCCACTCGACGTCCACCTGGACCGCGGCGACTCGCTGGCGATCGTCGGTCCGTCCGGCAGCGGCAAAACTACGCTGCTCCGCAGTCTGGCGCAGTTGTGGCCGTTCGCATCGGGCAGGCTGAGCCGGCCCGCCGGCGACAACCAGACGATGTTTCTGTCGCAGTTGCCCTACGTTCCGCTGGGCGACCTGCGAGCCGTCGTCGTATACCCGAATTCAGCGGACGACTTCTCCGATGACACCGTGCGCGACGTCCTGGCCAAGGTCGCATTGGCGCCCCTGGGCAACCGGCTCGACGAGGAACAGGACTGGGCCAAAGTGCTCTCGCCCGGTGAGCAGCAGCGCATCGCGTTCGCCCGCATCCTGCTCACCAAACCGCAGGCGGTCTTTCTCGACGAAGCCACCTCGGCACTGGACGAAGGGCTGGAATTCGCGCTGTATCAACAGTTGCGCAGCGAATTGCCCGACTGCGTGGTGGTCAGTGTCAGCCACCGGCCAGCCGTCGAGCAGCATCACCAACGCGTGCTCAAACTGATCGGCGAAGGTGAGTGGCGGATAACCCCGGTCGAGCGGGAGCCGGCAAGGGTCTAGCGCGGGCCGCGCGAAGCTGCGCGGCGTAGGTTTTGTCACGGTCGAGCGCCGCGACGTTTTCACGGCGACATTCCTTAAGCCCAAATTTGCGATGCGCGGGTAGCTTCGCGGCAGGGTCTTCGTCAAGGCGGCGTTCGTCGGACGCCCCGGCCGCAAGGAGAGGTCGCAGATGGAACCATTCAAGCCGTCCATCGACTGGGGCCACGCGCTTGTCGACTCACTCATGTGGGTCGCCAAAGCATGGTCAATCAGTGCGGTCAGCGCGGTTGTTGTGTTGGCGTTGCTCAGGTTCCTCACACCATGGGGTCGGCAGTTCTGGCGGATCACCGGTAAGTACTTCAGCGGTGCGCACAGCATCTCGGTATGGCTAATGCTCGGCGTGCTGCTTTTGTCCGTCATCGTCGGCGTACGCCTCAACGTGTTGTTCAGCTACCAAGACAACGACCTGTATTCATCGGTGCAGGTCGCCTTTCGGGGCGCGGCTGCCGGCAACGAATCCGTTAAACAGTCTGGTGTACACGGCTTTTGGGTTTCGCTCGGTGTTTTCAGCTTGATGGCCGTGCTGCATGTGGCCAGGGTGATGGCAGACATCTACCTCACGCAGCGCTTCGTCATCGCGTGGCGGGTCTGGCTCACTGACCGCCTCACCGGCGACTGGCTGGATGGCCGCGCCTACTACCGCGGGAATTTCATCGACGGCACCATCGACAACCCCGACCAGCGCATCCAGCAGGACGTCGACATCTTCACCGCCGGTGTCGGAGGCAGCCCCAACGCTCCGGTCAACGGTACCGGCAGCATCTTGCTGTTCGGCGCCGTCAACTCGGTTGTCACGACGGTCTCGTACACCGCGATCTTGTGGAATCTGTCCGGCACCTTAACGGTCTTGGGCTTCAGCATGCCCAGGGCCATGTTTTGGATTGTCATCCTCTACGTGCTGATGGCGACGATTATCGCGTTCTGGATCGGACGACCGCTGATTTGGCTCAGCTTCCGCAACGAGAAGCTCAACGCTGCATTCCGCTACGCGCTGGTGCGGCTGCGCGATGCCGCGGAAGCGGTCGGTTTCTACCGTGGCGAGCAGGTCGAACGCATAGGCCTGCGGCGGCGGTTCGATCCGATCATCACTAATTACCGACGTTTTGTCCGCCGCACCATCGGGATTGCCGGCTGGAACTTTTCGGTGAGCCAGGCAATCGTCCCACTGCCCTGGGTGATTCAGGCACCGCGGTTGTTCGCCGGCGCGATCAAGTTCGGCGACGTCAGGCAGACCGCGACAGCGTTCGGAAATATCCAGGGCTCGCTGTCATTCTTCCGCAACGTCTACGAGTCGTTCGCCTCCTACCGGGCGGCGATCATTCGTCTACACGGTCTGATCGATGCGAACGCCCGGGCACGCGAGTTGCCGACGTTGGCGACCGCCGCGACGATCGACGGATCGGTCGAATTCGATGGAGTCGAGGTCCGCACACCCGGCGGCCAGCAACTCGTCAACCCGCTGGATCTACATCTCGACCGCGGTGACACGCTGGTGATCACCGGCCAGTCCGGCAGCGGGAAGACCACGCTGCTCCGCAGCCTGGCGCAGTTGTGGCCGTTCACGTCCGGCACGGTGTGCCGGCCGGTCGGCGGCAGCCAGACGATGTTTGTGTCTCAGCTGCCGTACGTTCCGCTGGGTGACCTTCGAACCGTTGTCGCCTATCCGAATTCGCCGGGCGTCCTCTCCGACGACGCCCTGAAACATGCGCTGACCGAGGTGGCGCTGGCGCCACTGGCCCACCGGCTTGACGAGGAGCAGGACTGGGCCAAAGTACTCTCCCCTGGCGAGCAGCAGCGCATCGCCTTTGCCCGCATTCTGCTCACCAAACCGCAGGCGGTCTTCCTTGACGAGTCCACCTCCGCGCTCGACGAGGGTCTGGAATTCGCGCTATACCAGTTGCTGCGCAGCGAATTGCCGGACTGCATCGTGGTCAGCGTCAGCCACCGGTCAACCGTCGAGCAGCATCACGAACACCTACTTGAACTGCTCGGCGAAGGCGAGTGGCGGCTGAGCCGGGTCGAGGAAGAGCAGGCGAGCGTCTAGTTCCGCCGCGGGAGTGTGCGGCTTCTCATCACCAGTAGCGGCGAGTCTTACCGCGCCTGGGCTCCTGCGGCCGCGTGCGCTCCGGCGCGGGGTCTGATCGCGCTACGCGCCCCC
>JAFAQO010000256.1 GCA_019246375.1 Mycobacterium sp.
CGCCGCGGCCGAGATCACGCTCAGCGATGAAGAGTTCGAGATGTTGGGCGCCATCGGCGAGCAGAACGCCTAGCCCGACGACGATGCGCGCCGCGTCGGCGGCGTGCGGAGAAGTCGGGCCATCGGGCACAGCTGCTCTCAGCCGCCGAAGGACCAATACGGTGTTCTGGTGGCAGGCGAACACACGCATCATCCCGGCAGCGGGTTCAATCCGCCGGAACCGACCACCAAGGGCGGTCCCGACTACGGCAGGTTCATCGAGGCCGTCCGCACACTGCAAGATCACGCCCGCGCCGCCGATGCCCCCGACGACGTGATCACCGACGCGGCCGACCTGATCCAGAAGGTGTCCGACTTGCTGGCACCGTTCGACACTGACGAGTGGTTATCGCCCTCGGGCCGCCGGACGGATCTGCCGAACCGCGGCAACCTGCTGAGCGTGCCGATGAAGATGGAGAAAGTAGCGCTGGAAGGAACAGCCGGCGGGATCCGCGGCTGGGCTCGATTCGCGCGGTTTCATCTCGGCCGCAACGGCGCTGTCCATGGCGGCGCACTCGGGCTGTTGTTCGACTCAGTGCTGGGCATGACGTCCGCGGTGCTCACCGGCGGCCCGTACCAGCGCACCGCCTACCTGCACATCGACTACCGCCACATCGTGCCGATCGAAAAGCAGTTGCAGGTGGACGCGGGCGTTGACCGGGTAGAGGGCCGCAAGATCCTCGTGTCGGGCCGGCTCAGCGACGGCGACACCCTGCTCACCGAGGCCCACGCGTTATTTGTCCTGCTGAAACCGGGCCAGCCCTAACACACGTTTCAGCTGGGATCGAACGGCACGTCATCGAACCGGTCCCGCAGAAACTTCACCACTGCTGGCGAGCGCACGGCCTCCTCTTTAACGTGCTCGCCGAACAAGTCGCGGGCCTGCTGGACCTTCGCGCCTTTGGCGCGCCATAACTGCACCGTCTCGTTGTCCTGGCCCACCGGCACGATCTCGTCAGTGACGGCGTGGTAGTCGTAGATCGGGGTCTGCGGCGCACCGGTGATTCCCAACCGGTTGAGGTTTACGACCTGCACGATAGCCGGCACGGATAGTGGATCTGCAACGGTGGTGTCTTGCTCAAGCTTGCGGAATCCGAAGGCCCGCAGGATGTCGAGCTGACATTTCCCGGTCATCGCGCCAATGTCCTTGCTGCCGCGTTCGTTAAAGAGCGCCGCGATTCCCGCAGCCGGGTAGGCGCGCACAAACGACTGGGCAACAGCGAACTCGAAGCCAGCGAACGGACCCCCGTCGAGGTACTTCCCCACCGTGGCCAGATTCGCGGGCAGGCCGCCTAGGGCCGCCCCGGTCAGCTTCACATCCGGTGCGTAAGTGGGTTGCAGCTGCGCAGCCCATCCGGTGGCCTGGGCCCCCCCGGAGTACCCCGACATCCCTACCGGGCTGTCGGCGCCGATGCTGCCATCGCCGGTGAAGCTTTTGACGGCTCGGATCCCGTCCAAGGTGATCGGGCCCGACTCCTGACCGACTCCGAAGTAGGCTTGCGGTCCCTCGTGGTCCGGGATGGCAACCGCCCAACCCTCCGCCAGAAATGGAGCGATCCGCGCCACCTCCGCCACGCCGTCGGTTCCGGGATCGCCCGCCTTGCCGTCGACAATGTTGTAGGACGGCGCGCAGGTGCTGCCGACGCTGTCCTCGGGAACTTGGTACGACACGATTGGGCGCTGACCCGCCTTGTGCCACTCGGCGGTGGGAGCAATCAGCGTGGTCACGGCGAGGATCGGCTGACCGGTCTGGCTGTTGCTGCGATAGGAGATCTGCCAGGACTTGACCGCCACCGGCAGGGGACCGAGCTTCGTGGTGATCTCGCGCGATCCGACAATCGTTCCTGGAGCGAGAGACCCGATATCGGCGGGTGCGCGATAGAACGGATCCTGATCAGGTGGCAGTACACCGGCCGCGACGGTGGTGTGGTTACTCGGGTCCGCCATCGCGGGAGCAGCGATGGTGGGGGTGATAAGGGCAGCAAGCGTCGTCAGGACGCTCGCAGGCCAGGTCCACGTTCCGTTCAACAATGCTCGCTCTGGGGACTAACGGTTGTTAAGTAAGTGAGAAGTGTTATTGCTGTTATCTTCTGAGCGTTAGGTCACGGGATGCTCTGCTCATGGGTCACGAAACGGATATATCTACGAGCGGCGGTAGCGGCGCGGCAGCGAGGGACCTCGAGAATCGCCACCCGCAAGGCTGCAACTACCGGGAGCACCCACCCCGATAGCATGGTCGCTACCGTTGCAAAACCCCTGACATCTCTGGAGATCACGCTGTGAGCGCCCCTGCAAACCCCGTCCCAGCAGGCCCGATTCGGGTTGCTGCCGGGACGACCGCGGCCGCCGCGGTCCGGGACGCGGGGTTACCCGGCCGGGGGGCGCCCGACGCGATCGTGGTGGTGCGCGACGCCGACGACAAGCTTCGTGACTTGAGCTGGGCACCCGACCACGACGTCGAGGTCACACCAATTGCGGCCAACACCGACGACGGCCGCAGTGTCATCCGGCACTCCTGCGCCCACGTACTGGCCCAAGCCGTCCAAGACATGTTCCCGCAAGCCAAACTGGGCATCGGGCCACCGATCACCGACGGGTTCTACTACGACTTCGATGTGCCCGAGCCGTTTACCCCGGAAGACCTGGAGGCGCTGGAAAAGCGCATGCGCCAGATCGTTAAGGACGGGCAGCCGTTCTCGCGGCGGGTCTATGAATCCAAAGAGCAAGCCCGCGCTGAACTGGTCGACGAGCCCTACAAGCTGGAACTCGTCGACGACAAGTCCGGGGACGCCGAAATCATGGAGGTCGGCGGCGATGAGCTCACCGCCTACGACAATCTCAATCCCCGTACCCGCGAGCGGGTTTGGGGCGATCTGTGTCGCGGCCCGCACATTCCCACCACCCGCCACATTCCGGCGTTCAAGCTGACCCGCAGCTCGGCGGCCTACTGGCGCGGCGACCAGAACAACGCCAGCCTGCAACGCATCTACGGCACCGCGTGGGAGTCGACAGAAGCCCTTGACCGTCACCTGCAGCTGATCGAAGAAGCCCAGCGCCGCGACCACCGAAAACTGGGCGCCGAACTGGACCTGTTCAGTTTTCCCGACGAAATCGGTTCTGGCCTGGCGGTTTTCCACCCGAAGGGTGGAATCGTGCGCCGGGAGCTGGAGGAATACTCCAGGCGCAAACACATCGAGGCCGGTTACGAGTTCGTCAACACCCCGCATATCACCAAGGCCGAGCTGTTCCACACCTCCGGGCACCTGGACTGGTACGCCGATGGCATGTTCCCGCCGATGCACCTCGATGCCGAGTACGACGACGACGGCACGGTGCGCAAGCCGGGGCAGGACTACTACCTCAAGCCGATGAACTGCCCGATGCACACCTTGATCTACCGGTCCCGCGGCCGGTCCTATCGGGAACTTCCATTGCGGCTCTTCGAGTTCGGCACCGTCTACCGCTATGAGAAATCCGGTGTGGTGCACGGGCTGACTCGCGCCCGCGGGTTCACCATGGACGACTCGCACATCTACTGCACCCGCGAGCAGCTGCGCGGCGAACTGGCGTCGCTGCTGAGGTTCGTGCTCGACTTGCTGGGCGACTACGGGCTGGAGGACTTCTACCTCGAGTTGTCCACCAAGGATCCGGAGAAGTTCGTCGGCTCCGAGCAGATGTGGCAGGAAGCCACCGACACCTTGGCCGAGGTGGCGGCGGACTCCGGGCTGGAACTGGTGCCCGACCCGGGCGGCGCAGCGTTCTACGGCCCGAAGGTCTCCGTGCAGGCCCGCGATGCGCTGGGCCGCAGCTGGCAGATGTCGACCATCCAGGTGGACTTCAACTTTCCGGAGCGTTTCGAGCTGGAGTACACCGCCCCTGATGGGTCCCGTCGGCGCCCCGTGATGATCCACCGGGCGCTGTTCGGGTCGATCGAGCGGTTCTTCGGTATCCTCACCGAGCACTACGCCGGCGCGTTCCCGGCCTGGCTGGCTCCGGTCCAGGTCGTCGGTATCCCGGTTGCCGACGATCACGTGCCGTACCTGAAAGAGGTTGCCGTGCAACTGCGCTCGCACTGCGTGCGGGTCGAAGTAGACGCCAGCGACGACCGGATGGCCAAGAAGATCGTCCAGCACACCAACCAAAACGTGCCGTTTTTGCTGTTGGCCGGCGACCGCGACATCGCCGCCGGTGCGGTGAGTTTCCGGTTCGGTGACCGCACGCAGATCAATGGAGTGCCCCGAGACGACGCGGTAGCGGCCATCGTAGCTTGGATCGCTGACCGCGAAAATGCCGCGCCCACGGCCCATTTGATGAAGGTCGGCAGCGGTGAGTAGCGAAGAACGCGACGACGAGCGGATCGTCGACAGGGGCGTCGGCGACTCAGACCAGCTGCAGCGACTGTGGACGCCATACCGAATGAGTTACCTCGCCGAAGCACCGCTGCGGCGCGACAACGCAAGCCAACCACAGCCGTTCACCGACATCCCGCAACTCGCCGACGAGGACGGCCTGGTGGTTGCCCGCGGCGAAGTCGTTTACGCCGTTTTGAACCTCTACCCGTACAACCCAGGACACCTGATGGTGGTGCCCTACCGGCGGGTGTCCGAACTCGAGGACCTCACCGACAAGGAGAGTGCGGAGTTGATGGCGTTCACCCAGAAGGCCATTCGTGTCATCAAAAACGTCTCGCACCCGCACGGCTTCAACGTCGGCCTTAACCTGGGGACGTCGGCGGGCGGGTCGCTGGCTGAACACCTGCACGTGCACGTCGTGCCGCGGTGGGGCGGCGACGCGAACTTCATCACGATCATCGGCGACTCCAAGGTCCTGCCGCAGCTGCTGCGCGACACCCGCCGGCTGCTGGCCACCGAGTGGGCGAAGCAACCATGAGCAAGCTGCTGTCCCGTGAAGGAGTCGCACGCGTCACCGGGCCGCTGGCTCGGGCGTTCCTGCGGGCCGGCTTCACTGCCGACGGCGTCACCATCATCGGCACCGCGGCGTCGGTGCTGGCCTCGCTGACGCTGTTTCCGACCGGTCAGCTGTTCGCCGGCACATTAGTCATTTGGTTCTTCGTGATGTTCGACATGCTCGACGGTGCGATGGCCCGAGAAAGCGGCGGCGGCAGCCGCTTCGGCGCCGTGCTGGACGCGACATGCGACCGCATCAGCGACGGGGCGGTGTTCTGCGGGTTGATGTGGTGGGCGGTGTTCGGTTTGCGCAGCCCGTCGCTGGTGGTGGCCACGTTGATCTGCCTGGTGACGTCCCAAGTGATCTCGTACATCAAGGCCCGGGCGGAAGCCAGCGGGCTGCGCGGCGACGGCGGCTTCATCGAACGACCGGAACGGCTGATCATCGTCCTGGTCGGCGCGGGTTTATCGGACCTGCCGGTCTATCCAGTGCATTGGGCGCTGCACGTGGCGATGTGGCTGCTGGCGGTGGCCAGCGTGGTCACCTGCGTCCAGCGGTTGCACACGGTGCGGACTTCCCCCGGCGCGGCCGATCCCATAGCCGCACCCGACAGCGAGCGGGACGACGTTCAGCCCGGCGACGATGCGGGCCGATTGGGCCCGAGGCGGGGGCACCCCCGAGGGGGTACCCCGGCCGCGCGAGGGGACGGCGAGGAGACAAGTCGGGCGATTCCAACCGAGCCCGACCCGGGGCAGTCGCGAAAGAGCGAGCCGTGATTTCCACCCCGGCGGGCCTGAAGATGCCTCAGGTCAGCGGCTTCCAGCTGGGGAGCAGGATGACCGACTGGGGATTTGCGGCCGGCTGGATGCTCGTGCGCGCCATGCCGGAGATCGCCGCGCGCAACGCGTTTGAAGCCGGCGCCCGTTACGCCGCCCGCAATGGGGGCCCCGAGCAACTCCGCAAAAACCTGGCCCGCGTCATCGGAGTGCCACCGGCTGAGGTGCAGAGCGCGCTGATGCGGGCCTCGCTGGCCTCCTACGCCCGCTACTGGCGGGAAGCATTCCGGTTGCCGACGATGGACCATCGCGCCCTGGCTCAACAGCTCGACGACTCGGTCCTGGGAAAAGAACATCTGGACGCCGCGCTGGCGGCCGGCCGCGGCGCCGTCACGGCTCTGCCGCACAGCGGCAACTGGGATATGGCCGGAGTGTGGATGGCGCAGACCTACGGCCGCTTCGCCACCGTCGTCGAGCGGCTCAAACCCGAGTCGCTGTACCGGCGTTTCGTCACCTACCGCGAAAGCCTCGGCTTCGAGGTGCTACCGCTGTCCGGCGGCCAGCGCCCGCCGTTCGAACTGCTCAGCGAACGTCTGCGGGAAAATCGGGTGGTGTGCCTGATGGCCGAGCGCGACCTCACCCGCACCGGTGTTCAGGTCGATTTCTTCGGTGAGCCCACCCGGATGCCGGCGGGTCCAGCCAAACTCGCGATCGAAACCGGCGCGGCGCTGCTGCCGGTGCACAGCTGGTTCACCGACGACGATTGGGGTACCGGCATCTATCCGGAGCTGGACTGCACCAGCGGCGACGTCGGCGTCATCACCCAGCAGCTCGCCGACCGGTTCGCGGACAACATCGCCGCCCACCCCGCCGACTGGCACATGCTGCAGCCGCAGTGGCTGGCCGATCTCTCCGATGCGCGGCGCGCCAAATTGGAGGAGGGCTGATGCGGATCGGCATGGTGTGCCCGTACTCCTTTGATGTGCCGGGCGGGGTGCAGTCGCATGTGCTGCAGCTGGCCAAGGTGATGCGCGACCGGGGGCACGAGGTCAGCGTGCTGGCTCCGTCGTCGCCGCATGTCAGCCTGCCGGATTATGTCGTTTCCGCGGGCAAAGGCGTCCCCATCCCCTACAACGGGTCGGTGGCGCGACTGCAGTTCAGCCCGGCGGTACACCGCAGGGTCAGGCGCTGGCTGACCGACGGCGATTTCGACGTGCTGCACCTGCACGAGCCGAACGCGCCCAGCCTGTCGATGTGGGCGCTGCGAGTCGCCGAGGGCCCAATCGTGGCGACCTTTCACACCTCGACGACCAAATCACTGACGCTGACGGTGTTTCAGGGTGTGCTGCGGCCCTGGCACGAGAAGATCGTCGGCCGGATCGCGGTCTCCGACCTGGCCCGGCGCTGGCAGATGGAGGCGCTGGGTTCCGACGCGGTGGAGATCCCCAACGGTGTCGACGTGGCCTCCTTCGCCACCGCGCCACGGCTGGACGGGTATCCGCGGCCCGGCAAGACGGTGCTGTTCCTGGGCCGCTACGACGAGCCCCGCAAGGGCATGACTGTGCTGCTCGACGCGCTGCCGATGCTGGTGCAGCGCTTCGAAGACGTCGAGTTGCTGATCGTCGGCCGCGGTGACGAGGACGAACTCCGCAATGCGGCGGGTGGCTTGGTGGGTCATCTGCGTTTCCTCGGCCAGGTGGACGACGCCGGGAAGGCCTCGGCGCTGCGCAGCGCCGACGTCTACTGCGCGCCGCACACCGGCGGCGAGAGTTTCGGCATCGTATTGGTCGAGGCGATGGCCGCCGGCACTGCGGTGGTGGCCAGCGACCTGCACGCGTTCCGGCGGGTGCTGCGCGACGGGGAAGCCGGCTGCCTGGTGCCGGTCGATAGCGGCGCCGCGCTGGCGCAAGCACTCGTGCGCGTGCTCGAGAACGACGCCCTGCGGGAACGCTACGTCGAGGCTGGTGCTGAGGCAGTGCGGCGATACGACTGGTCGGTGGTGGCCAACCAGATCATGCGGGTGTACGAGACAGTCGCCGGCTCGGGAGCGAAGGTGCAGGTGGCGAGCTGATGACCTGGGTGGTCGTCGCCGTCGCGGTGCTCGTCGCGGTGTTGATCGTGTTCGGCGCCTGGGTCTATCAGACGGCGAACCGACTGGACCGGTTACACGTGCGCTACGACTTGTCCTGGCAGGTGCTGGACGGTGCGTTGGCGCGTCGCGCCGTGGTGGCCCGTGCCGTCGCGGCCAACGCCTACGGCGGTGCTCCGGAGGGCAAGCGGCTGGCAGGGCTCGCCGACGCCGCCGAGCGGGCGCCCCGGTACGCACGCGAAGCCTGCGAAAACGAGCTGTCCGCCGCGCTGGCGATGGTCGATCCGGCGGCCCTGCCGTCGGCTTTGGTCGCCGAGCTGGCCGACGCCGAAGCGCGAGTGTTGCTGGCGCGCCGATTCCACAACGACGCGGTCCGCGACACTCTGGCCCTGGGCGAGCGACCCATGGTGCGGCTGCTACGGCTCGGCGGCACCGCGCCGCTGCCGACGTATTTCGAAATCGCCGAGCGGTCTCAGCAGGTGACGCAGGGCGGTCACGACGCAGCCAGCAAGCGCATTTCGGCGCGAGTGGTGCTGCTCGATGACGGGGGGGCGGTGCTGTTGCTGTGCGGATCGGACCCGGCGATCACCGATGGCACCGCGCCCAAGTGGTGGTTCACCGTCGGCGGCCAGGTGCGCCCGGGGGAGCGGTTGGCCGAAGCCGCCGCACGCGAGCTGGCTGAGGAGACCGGTTTGCGGGCCGAGCCGGTCGGCATGATCGGGCCGGTCTGGCGGCGCGACGCGGTCTTCGACTTCAACGGTTCGCTGATTGACAGCCAGGAGTTTTTCTTCGTCTACCGCACCCAGCGGTTTGAGCCGTCCATTGCGGGGCGGACCGAGTTGGAACGCCACTACATCGACTGCGCCCGGTGGTGCAACGCCACGGACATCGCCGAATTGGTCGCGGCCGGGCAGACGGTGTATCCGCTCCAGCTCAGTGAATTGCTTGCCGATGCCAACGCGCTGGCTGACGCTCCGATCTCAGGGCCGCGGCGCGAGCTGCAGTCGATCCGCTGACGGGGAAAGGCCCGGCTGGAACGACCTCTAGACTGGGTTGGTACCAGTTGAAGGAGATCAAGCAGTGGATACCGCCGCTTCGTCGAACGGCAGCGGGCAGACCGGAACGGCACGGGTCAAGCGCGGCATGGCCGAGATGCTCAAGGGCGGCGTCATCATGGACGTCGTCACCCCCGAGCAGGCCCGCATCGCCGAGGGCGCCGGCGCCGTCGCGGTGATGGCGCTGGAACGGGTGCCCGCCGACATCCGTGCACAGGGCGGCGTGTCCCGGATGAGCGACCCTGACATGATCGAAGGCATCATTTCGGCGGTCACAATTCCGGTCATGGCCAAGGCGCGTATCGGGCACTTCGTCGAAGCGCAGATCCTGCAAAGTCTGGGCGTCGACTACATCGACGAATCCGAGGTGCTGACGCCTGCCGACTACACGCACCACATCGACAAATGGAAGTTCACCGTGCCGTTCGTGTGCGGTGCCACCAACCTCGGTGAGGCGCTGCGCCGCCTCAACGAGGGTGCGGCGATGATCCGCTCCAAGGGCGAAGCCGGCACCGGCGACGTCTCGAATGCGACCACGCATATGCGCGCCATCACCGTAGAGATCCGCC
>JAFAQO010000141.1 GCA_019246375.1 Mycobacterium sp.
GTGGGCGGCGATGACGTGGAGGTCGTCTTCCTCGACCATGACTCCGTCGGCGTTCTCGCCTTCCACCAGCACCATGCGGATGGTCGTTGGTGCCATCGACACCCCGAGTACCAGTTCCACAGCTCCTCCAAGGTCCGGTGCCGGCTACCAAGGTCTGGGCGGAGGAGAACACCGCGTGTGCCACCGTCTACAACTTCGTCGCCGCAGTCCTGCAAGACGTTACACCGCCTAATTAAGTTGCAGCTATGAATCTGCGACTTAGCTGATTCAGGCCACCCGGAATTTGTCGAGGTCCGCCTGCTTGACCGTCAAGCCGTGACCGGGCGCCGTGCGGTCCGGGCGCAGCAGTCCACCGGGCTCGGGATCGATGGTCCCGTCGAACGCCATGCCTTCGATGCGCACGTGGTCGTGGAAGTACTCGAGATGCCGCAGGTGCCACATGGCGGTGCCTACTTGGCCGCTGATCTGCGGGGCGCAGTGCAATGAGAGGTCCATGCCGCGCGCGTCGCAGAGTGCGGCGACTTTCAGCACACCGGTGATTCCGAGGGCGCGGGTGACGTCGGCCTGTAAGCAGTCGACCGCATCGGCGGCGAGCATTTGCTGGAAATACGGTAGGTGGTAGCCGTATTCGCCGGCGGCGATGTCCATCCCCACCGGTGCCTGCTGGCAGAGCTGACGCAGTCCGTCGAGATCGTCGGATGTCACGGGCTCTTCAAACCATTGCACGCCGTACTCGGCGAATCGCTGCGCCCACAGCAGCGCTTTTTTGCGCTGGTACGCCCCGTTCGCGTCGACATACAGCTCAGCCGCGTCGCCGATCGCTGATCGGGCCGCGGCGACCCTGCCGGTGTCGGCGTCGTCGTCGCGGCCGACTTTCATCTTGACCCGCGGGATTCCAGCCTCGACCCACCCGGACAGCTGCTTTTGCAGAGTGTCGTTGTCGTATGAGGTGAACCCGCCGCTGCCGTAGATCGGTGTGGCGTCGTGGACGGCGCCGAGCGCCACCACTAGTGGCTCGTCGAGCAACCGCGCACGCAGGTCCCACAGTGCGATATCGACGGCGGAAATCGCTTCGGCCACCACCCCTGGCTTGCCGAGATTGCGGACGGCGTGTTGCATTTCGGCCCAGCGGGCCGGCGGTTGCAGAGCGTCGCCGCCGGTGACGACGTCCGTCAGCATCGACTGCACCACTGTCACGACAGGAGTGCCCGCATAGGTGTACCCAGACCCGACTTTGCCGCCGGCACGTGCGGTGACGAGCACGAGAGTGGTCGAATCCCAGGTAAAGGTTCCGTCGGACTCCGGGGCGTCGGTGGGAATCGTGTAGGCGGAGGCTTCGACCGATTCGACGGGAATTGGCGCGGCGGCATGCGAGGTCATGCACGGTGACTACCCGCAACGCAAACCGGGTATGCCCCGCACCAGCGCGATCGGTGGCGGCGTCAAGCGAAGGGGCGCGATGGAGGGAAAGCCAGCACTGGCCGAAGAGCTTGCGCCACATGTACTTCGAGAATATGCGTTGCTCGCCGACGGCGAGCGGGGAGTTGTCGTTGGGCCGCGCGGTGACTGTTGCTGGATGTGCGTGCCGCGGTGGGACAGTCCCGCGGTGTTCAGTGCACTGCTGGGCGGAGGGGGCGTGTACGTCGTATCGCCGGATCATCCGCGGTTTGTCTGGGGTGGGCACTACGAGGAGCGGTCGTTGATCTGGCGGTCGCGGTGGGTCACCAGTTACGGAATCGTCGAATCCCGCGAAGCGCTGGCTTTTCCTGGAGACCCGCATACGGCAGTGTTGCTTCGTCGCATTCGCGCCGTTGATCAGCCGATCCGGATGCGAGTCATGCTCGACATCCGCGCGGGCTTCGGCGCCGATCGCATCAGCGGACTTTCGCTCCACAACCGGGGATGGACCGGACGATCGGGCCCGCTCCGCTTTCGGTGGTTGGGGGCCGACGATGCGGAGCGGTGCGACAACGGGTCGCTTCAGGCGGTCGTCGAGGTCATCCCCGGGCGTGACCACGACCTGATTCTGGAACTGTCCGACCGCGATTTGCCCGACGAGGCGGTGCGGCCCAACGACGCCTGGCACGACACCGAACAGGCTTGGGCGCAAGCAGTTCCGGGGTTTTCCGGCACCTTGGCAGACGTT
>JAFAQO010000245.1 GCA_019246375.1 Mycobacterium sp.
CGGTCATGCCGTTGGCGTTCAGCGGAACGGTTTCCTGGTTGATCCGTGTACCGGGATACGGCATGAAGAACTCGCCCATATCCGAGGCCAACCGAGTCGCGGCCTTCGTGTTGTCGGCTTCTGCGTTCGCATAGAGCTTTTGGTCCAGCCGGCCGAGCACGATGCGAGTGTCGTTGGCAACCGCCGGTTGCTGGCCCGGCGCGACCGGCCCGGTGGTTTCCTTGCTGAGCAATGCTGAGCCGTAGTCGAGGTGGGTGGCGTCTGATTCGACCCAGCCTGCGGGAATGACGTAGCTGAATCCACCAGCCGGGTTGTCGACCCGCCCGGGTTGGGGTGCGTTCGGGTCAGCCACCGGCGGCGGCGCGTTGGGGTCGATTCCCGGTGGCCCTGCCACCGGGTCAGCCGCAGGCGGTGCCGCGTTGGGACCGGCGGGACCTGGTGCTGCATCCGGTGCTCCGCCGCCCGGCGCCGGCGCGGCATCGGGGCTGGCCGGTGGGGGCGCAGCGGTGGTGCTGGGCGGCGGTGGTGCCGGATCGGCGTTCGCCGGGATTGCCGGCAACGCGATGCTGACGGCACCGGCGCCGCTCATCGCGGCAACCGCCAGGGTGGTCCAGAGGCCATTGCGCCATGTTGATTTTGTGTGCGCCTGCTTCATGGTCGAGAACCTACCGTGTTACCTTCGTGACGCAAGTGCGATTTGCTCAAAAAGTGAACGTGGTTTGCGCAGCGGCAATCGGTGGGCGGATCCCTGAATAAGGCCTTGGCGGTGCAGCTGACCAGCGGTGAAGTGTGTGCCCGGCAACCGGAACGAACTCAAGGCCGGGCGTGGCGGTGTGGGGGTCGCGGGTATATCGCCACCTCCTGAGATTTGACGGACAACCAGACGCTGTTCCCTGGGACCAGGCGCAATTCCGTGGCGGCGTCGACGGTGATGTCGGCGGCCAAGCCGGGTGCTCCGTCGGGCTGGTCGACGCAGCGCACCCGAACTGCGGGACCACGACTATCCAGCTCTGCCACCGTTGACTCGATGGTGTTGCGTGGGCTGCCGTGCGGCAGGTCCCGATACACCGCCACAGCTGTAGGTGGGAAAACCGCAATCACGTCCTGCCCGGCGGTGGTCTCCTCGGCCGCGATCCCTTGCCAGCGGGTCCCTGACAGGTCCTGCAGCATCCCGTCGGCGCTCATCGTGCCGTTGATCAGGTTGACGCCGGCAATGCGGGCACCGAAATGGCTGCGCGGCGTGGTCATGACCTCGGCCACCGGCCCGATCTCGGCGATCCTGCCGGACTCGAGCACCAACACCCGATCCGCCAACGTGAACACGTCGAGCAGGTCATGGGTTATCAGGATGGTGGCGCGTCTGTCCCGGGTGACCACGCTTCGCAGCACCGCGCGGACTGCCGCGGCGGCGGCAACGTCGAGTCCGGCGAGCGGCTCGTCGAGAAGCAGCACATCGGGTTCGGCGGCCAGCGCGCGTGCGATCGCGACGCGCTGGGCCTGGCCGCCGGAAAGCTGGCGCGGCCTGCGGTCGGCCAACTGCTCCGCGCCCACCTCTCGCAGCCAGTGCAATGCCGACTCTTTCTCCCGGCCGGACGGACCCCACAACCTCCGACGGCGGCTGTGCGGACCAAACGCCACATTCGCGGCGACGCTCAGGTGTGGGAAGAGCAACGGATCCTGCAGCAGCAGCCCGACACGCCGATTGTGCGCCGCGACGTTGACCCCTGCTGCGGTGTCGGTGAGCACCCGATCACCCAGGCGCACAAGCCCCTCATCGGGGTGAAGCAGCCCCGCGATCACATGCAAGGCGGTGGACTTGCCGGCGCCGTTGGGCCCCAGCACGGCGAGCACCTCCCCCGCCGACACTGAAAACTGCAGATTCACGTGGCGGTCGGCCACGACCGCGCGCAGCTGCAACTCGCTCATGTTCGGCTACCCAACGCCGGCCCCGGCCAGCTTACGGGCGCCCAGTCCGACGACCACCAGCGCCGCGACGGCCACCAGCAGGATCGATAAGGCCACCGCAGCGTCGGCGTCGGTCACCCGCTGCAAATAGATTTCCAGCGGCAGTGTCCGCGTCACTCCCTGCCGGGAACCCGCGAATGTCAACGTCGCGCCGAACTCGCCCAACGAGCGGGCGAACGCCAGCACCGCCCCGGAAACCAGACCCGGCACCAGCAGCGGCAGCGTCACTCGCCACCACACCGTGCTGGGCCGCGCGCCCAGAGTCGCCGCCACCGCCTCGTAGTCGGCGCCGGCAGTGCGGGCTGCGCCCTCAAGGGCGATGACCAGAAACGGCAACGACACGAACGTCTGCGCCAAAATCACCGCGGTCGTCGTGAAGGCGATGTGGATACCGGCAGCGTCCAGGTACCGCCCGACTAGGCCCAGCCGGCCGAACGCATACAACAACGCGATGCCACCGACTACCGGCGGCAAGACCAGTGGCAACAGGATCAACGGCCGCACCAACCGGACCAGCCGTGACCCGCTGCGGGCCAGTACCAGCGCCATCGGTACCCCCAGCACCATGCAGAGCGTGGTGCTGGCGGCGGCGGTTTTCAGGCTCAGCAACAACGCCGTCTTCGACGACGCGCTGGTAATCAGCGACCAGAAATGCGGCCAGTCCACCTTGACCGCGACCGCGACCAGTGGCAGGACGACGAACATCATCCCCGCAATAGCTGGCACGTAGACCCAGCGCGGCAGACCTGTAGGCCGGTTCATTGCGGACTGTCAGGGCTTGGCGAAGCCCGCCTGATCCAGCACTTTCTGACCATTTTCACCGGTTACCGCGGCGACGAACTTCTGAGCGAGCGCGGGTTGAGCGGCTTTCTTCAGCGCCGCGATCGGGTACACATTTTTCGCGCCGGCGGCTTCGGGGAACTTGACCGTCGCGACTTTGTTGCCGGCGTTGATCGCGTCGGTGACATAGACCAGACCGGCGTCAGCCTGCCCGGTGGTGACCTTGTTCAGTACGTCGGTCACATTCGGCTCCTCGCTGACCGGGTTAAGGTGCACCCCGGTGTTGTTCTCGATGCGCTGTGTCGCCGCGCCGCAGGGCACCGGTTGCTGGCACACCACCACACTGAGCCCTGGCTTGTTGAGATCTGCGAAGGATTGCACCTGCCTGGGGTTGCCCGGTGCCGTCACTATGACCAATGTGTTGGAGGCGAAGTTGACCGGGTTGCCGGCCAGTAGCCCTGCCTTGTTGACGTTGTCCATTTGTGCCGTGTTGGCGGAAGCAAAGACGTCGGCATTTGCGCCCTCGGTCAGTTGAGTCGCCAACTCCGAAGAGCCGGCGAAGCTGAAGTCCACAGTGGCACCGGGGTTATCAGTTTTGAATTGCTCGCTGATCATGGTGAACGCCTGCTTCAGCGACGCGGCAGCGAAGACGATGATTGGTTGCTGAGATGGTGCCGACGACGACTGCGACGGCGTTGACTTCGAACCACAACCGGTCAGTCCCGCGATCAGGGCGACTGCCATGAAACCGGCCGGTGTGCAGATCCGAGAACGCATGGCTGGAACCCTAGCCCGGCGACGATGCGAGCCGTGCAACGGCTTGAGGAGGAGCGGGCGATCCAACCCTAGCCCGGCGACGATGCGAGCCGTGCAATGGAATAGTTACGGAATTGGTGTCCGTGTCGTGTTGATCCGACGTTTCACCCTTAGCTACCGTCCAGTAACATGTAGCGCGGTTGACGCGATCACGCGCTGAAATGCTGTCTGGATTCAGCGTTGAGCACAGGGAGGTCATGGCAGTGGAGGTGCTGGTCACCGGCGGTGACACCGAGTTAGGCCGCACAGTCGCAGAGAGGTTTCGTGACGACGGCCACAAAGTGACTCTCGCGGGTGCGCGCCGCAACGAGCTGGAAGTCGCCGCCAAAGAGCTCGACGCGGACGCGATCGTCTGCGACATCACCGACCCGACCAACCTTGCTGAAGTTCGCAGGCTCTTCCCCCACCACCTGGACACCATCGTCAACGTGCCGGGGCCACGCTGGGACGCCGGCGACCCACGCACCTACTCGTTGTCTGAGCTGGCCGGGGCCTGGCGTAACGCGGTAGACGCCATGTTGCTGTCGGCGGTGCTGACCGTGCAGACCGTGGGCGACCATCTGCGATCGGGTGGCTCGATCGTCTGCGTGATGCCCGAGAATACCCGCGACGGCAGCGCCGACGCCGCAATCAAGGCCGCCCTGTCGAATTGGGTGGCGGGACAGGCCACCACGTTCGGCACCCGCGGTATCACCGTCAACGCTGTGGCCTCGGGGCGCGGCGCCCAGCCCGGGTACGAAGGGCTTACCAGCACACCGCCGCCGGTTGCCGCGGAGATCGCTCGGCTGGCGCTGTTCCTCACCACACCCGCCGCTCGACACATCACCGGGCAGACGCTGCACGTCAGCCACGGCGCGATGGGGCATTTCGACTAAATCTAGTCGCCGCCGTCATCAAAAACCGTCGAGGCGCTGCGCCCGCTGTTAGCTGGGTAAGCGTCGCGGGCTTCCTGCGCGCCGACGTAATCGGCTACGGCACTGTGACGGACCTCGCAATGTAATTGATTGCACAGACGCTGATGCGGGTAAAGCCATTTGCGGCGGCTACCGTATTAATTAACTGCAGTCGCCGTCGAGGAGCAACCCACACCATGAGTGCCCGTCCCGAAGACACTGCTGGGCCAGGGCGTCGCCATCAGGTTGTCATCATCGGATCCGGATTCGGCGGACTCAATGCCGCCAAGAAGCTCAGGCGGGCCGATGTCGACATCAAGCTGATCGCCCGTACCACACATCACCTGTTCCAGCCGCTGCTGTACCAACTGGCGACGGGCATCATCTCCGAGGGCGAGATCGCCCCGCCGACGCGCGTCGTGTTGCGCCGGCAGCGTAATGTGCAGGTGCTGCTCGGCGACGTCACGCATATCGACCTGGCCGGCAAGTATGTCGTTTCGGAGTTGCTCGGCCATACCTACGAAACTCCGTATGACAGCCTGATCGTGGCGGCCGGCGCCGGCCAGTCGTACTTCGGTAATGACCACTTCGCCGAGTTCGCGCCCGGAATGAAGTCGATTGACGACGCGCTGGAGCTCCGGGGCCGGATTCTGAGCGCGTTCGAGGCGGCCGAGCGGTCCGACGATCCGGAAAGACGCAAGAAGCTGTTGACGTTCACCGTCGTAGGCGCCGGGCCGACGGGCGTCGAAATGGCCGGGCAGATCGCCGAATTGGCCGATTACACCCTGAAGGACGCGTACCGGCACATCGACACGACCAGAGCACATGTGATTCTGCTCGACGCCGCCCCCGCCGTGCTGCCGCCGATGGGTGAAAAGCTCGGCAACCGGGCGGCGGCGCGACTGGAGAAGATGGGCGTCGAGATTCAGCTCGGCGCCATGGTCACCGACGTCGACCGCGACGGCATCACCGTCAAGGACTCCGACGGCACAACCCGACGTATTGAATCGGCCTGCAAAGTATGGTCAGCCGGCGTCTCGGCCAGCCCGCTGGGCAGGGACCTCGCCGAGCAGTCGGGGGCCGAAGTCGACCGTTCCGGCCGGGTGCACGTGTTGCCCGATCTGACGATCCCGGGCCACCCGAACGTCTTCGTGGTCGGTGATATGGCAGCCGTCGACGGCGTGCCCGGAGTTGCGCAGGGCGCCATCCAGGGCGCCAAGTATGCCGCGGGAGTGATTAAAGCGGAACTCGCCGGCGCCGATCCGGCAGCGCGCGAGCCGTTCCAGTATTTCGACAAAGGCTCCATGGCGACGGTGTCACGGTTTTCTGCGGTGGCTAAAATCGGCCCGCTGGAGTTCAGCGGCTTCATCGCCTGGTTGGCGTGGCTGGTTCTGCACCTGGTGTACCTCGTCGGTTTCAAATCTCAGGTCACCACGCTGTTGTCGTGGACCGTGACGTTCTTGAGCAATCGGCGCGGCCAATTGACCATCACAGAGCAGCAGGCGTTTGCCCGAACCCGGCTCGAGCAATTGGCGGTGCAGGCGGCCGAGGCGCGGGGCCATCCGGCGACGAGAGCGGCCAGCTAACAATTCGTTCTAGTCAGTCTGCCAGGCGCGCCTCGAGATTCTGCAGCCGTACCTGACCGCGGGCGACCACCCGATCCCTCGCGTCAGTGATCGTCACGAGCCATAGTTGTTGACGACGGCCACGGTGCAGCGGCGTGGCGGCGCCAAACACCGTGCCCTCCCGCAGCGCATGCAGAAAGTCGGTGTTGTTGTTGACTCCAACCACGGAGCCGCCTCCGTGGGCGCTAAGCCAGGTTTGTGCTGACATGCTGGCCAAGCTCTCGATCATCGAGCAATAGACACCGCCGTGCACGATGCCCATCGGCTGCAGGAGTTTCGGCTGAATCTCCAGCTGTGCCCGGGCCCCGTCGGGGCTGAGTTCGGTGAACACCAGCCCTATTTCGTTGTCGAAAGGCGCGCCAGAATCCGGCGGGACGACTGAACTCGGCCGCGGCTGCACGCCCTTGTGTCTACACCATCGGATAGTGGCCGCGGGCTTCGGATACCAGCGGCTAACGAACACCGCACGGGCGAGCCCCGTGCAGCGGCACGGGGCTCGCCGTCGAGTTGACCGGGGGTCACTGCAGCCCTCAGGACTCAACCGCGGCCGTTTGTCGCTCGACTGGCTAAGCATAGGCAAGGCTGCCCTAAATTAGCAAGGGCTCACTCGATCGTGGCGTATCGGCACTGCCAGAAAGGAAAGCCATCCTCCTCCCTTGGATAATATATCGTATAACGATCTATTTGTGGCGTTCCCTGATGTGCGGATCGGGTTACGACGGTCGGTAGTACGGCGGGTACGCTGATCCTGTTGCACAGGAGATGGATGAACTATGGCCAAGCAGATGCGCCTGGGAGACCTTGAACGTGCGGTGATGGACCATTTGTGGTCCACGCCCGAGCCGCAAACCGTTCGGCAAGTCCACGAGGCGTTGTCCACCCAGCGCGACCTGGCATACACGACAGTGATGACGGTGTTGCAGCGGCTCGCCAAAAAGAATCTGGTCTCCCAAATTCGCGACGACCGGGCTCACCGCTACGCGCCCGTGCACAGCCGTGACGAGCTTGTCGCCGGGCTCATGGTCGATGCATTGGATCAAGCCGCGGACTCCGGCAGCCGGCAGGCGGCGTTGGTCCACTTCGTCGAGCGGGTCGGCGCCGACGAAGCGGAAGCCCTTCGGCGCGCACTTACCGAGTTGGAAGCAAACCATCGTCCAGCTCCGTCTGCTGGCGCTCAGGTGGAGGACTAAGGAAGACTGGCAGCGTGTCCGGGCTGGCGTTTACCCTCCTTGCGGCGCTGCTGGTCGGCCCGGTACCGGCGCTGCTGGCCCGAGCGACGTGGCCGCTGCGGGCTCCGCGCGCCGTGGTGGTGCTCTGGCAAGCCATCGCGCTCGCCGCTGTGCTTTCGGCGTTCAGCGCCGGCATCGCCACCGCCAGCCGGCTGTTGATGCCCGGGCCTCACGGGCGGCCGACAGCCAGCATCGTCGGGGACGTCGGGCGGCTTGGCCGGCCGTTATGGCTGCTCTACGTCACCGTCTTCGCGCTAACACTGCTGATCGGTGCCCGACTCGCACTCGCGGTGCTGGGGGTGGCGATTGCCACTCGGCGGCGTCGCGCCCATCACCGCATGCTGGTCGACCTACTCGGCGTCACCCGCGATGCAGTCCCCACCCCGCGGGGCAGGCGGGGCAGCGACCTGCGCATTTTGGAAGTGAAACAGCCCTTGGCCTACTGCCTGCCCGGTGTACGCCGACGCGTTGTGGTCAGCGAAGGAACGTTGACCGCCCTCACCGACACCGAAGTCACCGCCATCCTCAGCCATGAGCGCGCGCATCTGCGCGCCCGGCACGACCTCGTTCTCGAAGCATTCACCGCCGTCCATGCCGCCTTTCCCCGGTTTGTTCGTAGCGCGAACGCGCTCGGTGCGGTGCGACTGCTCGTCGAGCTGCTGGCCGACGACGCCGCGGTCCGAGCGGCCGGCCGCGCTCCCCTGGCACGAGCGTTGGTGACCTGTGCCGGGACTCGCGCACCGTCGGGGGCACTGGCCGCCGGTGGTCCCAGCACTGTGCTGCGGGTGCGCCGGTTGTCGGGAAGAGGCAACAGCCGGATGCTGTCGGCGGCCGCATATATGGCCGCGGCCGCGGTCCTGGTGGTGCCCACCGTCGCACTGGCCGTACCGTGGCTCATCGAACTGCACCGGCTGTTCAGCGCCTAGTGTGGCGCCATGCGGGCCACAATGGCCTGAGGAGGAGTGCCGCCATCAAACGAGCGGAAGCCTTCAGACAACGTGGAAATGCCACGAGACCGGCTGTGCCACAGTGATCCTGAA
>JAFAQO010000260.1 GCA_019246375.1 Mycobacterium sp.
AAGCTGTCCGGCGGCCAACGCAAACGCGCCTCGGTCGCGCTGGAGCTGATCACCGGGCCGTCGCTGCTGCTCCTCGACGAGCCGACCTCCGGTCTGGACCCGGCGCTCGATCACCAGGTCATGATGATGCTGCGCCAACTGGCAGACGCCGGCCGCGTGGTGGTGGTGGTCACGCATATGTTGAGCTACCTCGATATCTGCGACCAGGTGCTGCTGGTGGCCCCGGGCGGCAAGACCGCATTCTGCGGCCCGCCTGACCAGATCGGTGAGGCAATGGGAACCACCAACTGGGCCAAAATCTTCGCCAAGGTGGGCGCCGACCCCGACGAGGCCAATCGTCGCTTCCTCGAGCAAGACCGGCAGCCACTACCCGCTCAGGCGGAGAAACCGGCCGAACTCGGCGAACCGGTGCATACCAGCTTGCGGCGCCAGCTCTCGACGATTGCCCGCCGCCAGGTTCGCCTCGTCGTTGCCGACCGCGCCTACTTCGTCTTCCTGGCGTTGTTGCCGTTCATCCTGGGGGCACTCTCACTGACCGTTCCCGGTTCGAACGGATTCCGCGTCCCCGGTCCCGGGGGTACTCCCGACGAATCCGCGCAGATCCTGAATCTGATCATTCTCGCCGCTGCGTTTATGGGGACGGCGCTGACGATCCGCGACCTCATCGGCGAACGCGCGATCTTCCAACGGGAACAAGCGGCGGGACTGTCGACCACCGCGTACCTGTTGGCCAAAATCGGGGTGTTCTGCGTATTCGCGATCCTGCAGTCGTCAATAGCGACCACCATCGTGATTCTCGGCAAGAGTCCACCGACCCGGGGCGCTGTGCTGCTGGGAAATGCCACAGTCGAGCTGTACGTAACGGTCGCCGCGACCTGTGTGGCCTCGGCGATGCTCGGCCTGGTCCTGTCGTCGCTGGTCCGCTCCAGTGAGCAGATCATGCCGCTGTTTGTGGTATCGATCATGGCGCAGCTGGTGTTGTGCGGCGGGATGGTTCCGGTCACCGACCGGCTGGTGCTCAACCAGGTCTCCTGGGCGATGCCCGCCCGTTGGGGTTATGCCGCGGCCGCATCGACGGTCGACCTGCGGCATTTGGTACCCCCATCGCTCATCCCTCAAGACCGGTTCTGGCAGCACACATCGAAAGCCTGGCTGTTCGACATGGCCATGCTCGCCGCGTTGTCGGTGTTCTATGCCGGCTTTGTGCGATGGAAGCTCCGCCTGCACCGCTGACCGGAAGCCATCCGCCGGAGAGGTGACGCCATCCACCCGCCGAAGCACGAAACCTTCGACCTCGTCGCCGGTACCAACACCGACCCGAAAGGGATCGCGCGGGCCGTCGATGTCTATGAAACGCGGCCATGGGGCCTGTACATGGCACGCCCCACTCCCGGTCGCGCCCAATTCCACTACATCGAATCGTGGCTGCTGCCGTCATTGGGCTTGCGCGCGACAGTGTTCCACTTCAACCCCGGCCACGAACGCGACCAGGACTACTACCTGGACGTCGGCGAATACACGCCGGGTGCGACCGCCTGGCATTCCGAGGACCACTATCTTGATCTCGTGGTGCGCACCGGCATCGGCACCGAACTCACCGACGTCGATGAGCTGCTGACCGCGGTCCAGCACCGGTTGTTGCCGGCCACCAAAGCCAAACGCGCGATCATGCATGCTGTTGCGGCCGTGGACGGCCTGGCCCGGCATGGCCACGATTTGCACCGGTGGCTGTCCGCCAACGGGATCGAGCTCACCTGGCGCGGGTGCTGAGGCGCGCCTCGTGCCCGAACTGCCCGACGTGGAAGGGTTTCGCCGCGCGCTGGCCGACACGCTGCCCGGCCGGCGGGTGCGCGATGTCGAGGTGCGCGACGCGGGCGTGTTGCGCAACAGTACCGTCGGAATCCTGCGACAACGGCTGACCGGCCATCGCTTCGAAGCCCCACGCCGACACGGCAAGTGGTTGATCCTGCCGACCGATGGGCCGGTGCTGATGATTCACAGCGGCATGACGGGCCACCCCTATTACGCGGCCGACGGCGTTCCGGAACGGGGATACGAACGGCTCGTGGTGGCGCTGGACCGTGGCGAGCTGCGCTACGCCGACTTACGCAAGCTGCGCGGCGTGTGGGTGGCCGCCGACGAGGATGAGGTCTGCCGGGTCATGGGTCCGCAAGGACCCGATGCGCTCGGCATCGGCCTGCGCGAGTTCCGCGGCGCGTTGCGCGGCCGCCGCGGCCGGCTGAAGCCGACCCTGATGGACCAGTCCGTGATCGCCGGACTCGGCAATCTGCTCACCGACGAAATCTGTTGGCGCGCGAGGCTCCATCCATCACGGCCGATTGCCGGTCTGGGCGCCGACGAGCTGAAGCGGTTGCACGCCACGACAATGCGGGTGCTGCCCACTGCGGTGCGCCACGGCTGCGTGCCGGGCCTGCCCCGGTGGCTTACCGCCGTACGCGACGAGCCGGACCCGAGCTGCCCCCGTTGCGGCACGCGGCTCGCACAAGGCCGCATCGGCGGCAGGACGTCGCTGTGGTGCCCGCACTGTCAGCCCGAGTGAGGTGCAGCCGGCAAAAGTTTCGCCGCCACGTTTCAGATGGTCAGGCCGCAGCCGGGCAACACCGATCCGATGAATGGCGTACTGCCCTGCGGCGCCCCGCTCACCGGCACCTAAGCGGCGAACTATGGCTGCCAGCCGACGGTGTCAGCCCACTCCCACGCACGACGGTAGGCGTCAGCGAACCAGGGCTCCTTGGCAGCTGCGTAGAACCCGATGCCGCCCTCTGCCGGTACCGCGCTCGCAGCTTCGCGCTTGACGGCCAGAAATTCCTCCCGCACTGCCGGATTGGCGTTCAGCCAGTCAACGAACAGCAGCGCGAACTGCTGATTTGGCCAGCCATCGACTCGCAGATGAACAAACGTCGGCCGCCCGGGATCGGCGGAGCCGTGGATCCGCTTGTGCCACAGGCTTGCATCCACACTGTGGTCGTACGTTTTGACCGTGCTTCGGGCATCGGCTTTGGCGACATCACCCGTGACGTCTTCGATGCGTGGATAGCCGGCGGACAGCAGTGAGTCGGCGAGCTCATCAGCCACGGCAAGGGAGGTGACGGTGATCTGGATGTCGATGGCGTCCTTGGCATCCAGGCCGGTTACCGAGGTCGATCCGATGTGGTCTACGCGGCGCGCTTTGGCGCCGCACGCCGTCACGATGCGCGCGACGATACGCCGCGCCTGCTCAGGCCATGTCGGATCGGCCGGCGTCAGCCGCGCGGGCGGGCGGACGATCTGCCGGGCGGCGAGGTTGTGCGCGAACGGGGCTATCCGGTGGTTCCATACGCCACTTGCCTGCTTGGCCAAGGCTTCTGGGCTGCTTGAGTTATCCAGCCAGATGTCGGCGACGGCGCGGCGCTTGTCGTCGCCGGCCTGCGCGCCGATCCGGGCGCGGGCGTCGGATTCGGCCATACCGCGTTGTTCGACCAGCCGGTGCACTCGCACTTCGACATCGGCGTGCACGACCACGACCAACGGAAACAACGGCGCCATCCCCGACTCGACTAGGAGCGGAATGTCCTCGACGACAACGGCATCCTCGGGCACCGCCGCGATGATTTCCTGTCGCCGCTTGCCGACCAGCGGATGAACGATCCCGTTGAGCGTGCTGCGTGCCTCGTCGTTTTGGAAAGCCTTGGCCGCCAGTGCCGGCCGGTCCAGCGCTCCGTCGGAGGACAGGATGTCCTCGCCGAATGCCTCGACCAGCGCCGCCAGCCCTTCGGTGCCCGGTTCGACCACCTCGCGTGCGATCACGTCAGCGTCGACGATGACCCCACCGCACTGCGCGAAAGTGGCGGTCACCGATGACTTACCGGCGCCGATGCCGCCGGTCAGCCCGATTCGAAGCATCCCGTCGTCGGGTTACGCGCTGCCGGCGAGTTTCTCCCGCAACGCGGCGAGTTGGGCGTCGCTGGCCAAAGATCCGCCCTTTGGCTCCTCGGACGCCGAACCGTTGGCTTGGGCCTGGCCGGCCTCGCCGGCCCCGGCTGCCTCCGCCGCGGCGAACTTCTCCATCTGCGCGGTGTGCATCTTGTGCCGTCGCTCGGCCTCGGCGTAGCGGGCTTCCCACTCCTGCCGCTGCTTGTCGAACCCCTCGAGCCATTCGTTGGTCTCGGGATCGAAGCCCTCGGGGAAGATGTAATTGCCCTGCTCGTCGTAGCTGTCGGCCATGCCGTACTTCGCCGGGTCGAACTCTTCGGTGTAGTCCTCGTTGGCCTGCTTGAGCGACAACGAAATTCGGCGGCGCTCGAGGTCGATGTCGATGACCTTGACCATCGCATCGTCGCCGACCGCGACCACCTGGTCGGGCACCTCGACGTGGCGCTCGGCCAGTTCGGAGATGTGCACCAGGCCTTCGATGCCCTCCTCGACGCGCACGAACGCACCGAACGGAACCAGCTTGGTGACCTTGCCCGGCACGATCTGGCCGATGGCGTGCGTGCGGGCGAAGTGGCGCCACGGGTCTTCCTGAGTCGCCTTGAGCGACAACGAGACCCGCTCGCGGTCCATGTCGACGTCGAGCACCTCGACGGTGACCTCGTC
>JAFAQO010000262.1 GCA_019246375.1 Mycobacterium sp.
GCGCTTCGATGCCGCCTTCGACGCCGCCGCAGACGGCGATGTCGGCGTCACCCATGACGATCTGCCGCCACGCGTGGGCGATGGCCTCCGAGCCCGACGAGCACGCCGACACCGGAGTCATGACGCCGGCACGAGCGCCGAGCTGAAGCCCCACCACGGCGGCGGCGCCGTTCGGCATGATCATCTGCACCGCCAGCGGCGACACCTTGCGCGGGCCACCCTCGTTCATCAGGTCGTAGGTCTCGACGATCTTCTCGCCCCCGCCCAGGCCGGTGCCGATGACGACCGCGAACCGGTCGCCGTCGACCTCGGGAGTGCCTGCGGCTTCCCAGATTCGGCCGCCGAGCAGCTTGGCCATCCGCTGGACATACGACATGCGCCGCAGGTCCAGCCGGCCCATGTGATCGTCCACGGGCTCTTTGAGGTGACCGCCGATGCGGACCGGCAGGTCCCACTTGGTGACGAACTCGTCCTCGAGCACATGGATGCCGCTCTCACCGGCCAGCAAGCCCTTCCACGTGCCCTCGATGTCCGGCGAGATCGATGTCGTCGCCGTGACGGCGGTTACCACAACGCTCGGGAAACCGCCGTTAGCAGTGGAAGGTTTGGTCATGCGCGCTCAGCTTCGATCTTCGAGCGGATGGCCTCAGCGGCCTCGGGGTTCTCTTCCTCGAGCTTCTGGATGTAGGCGACCACGTCACCGACGGTGCGCAGACCGGCGAGGTCCTCGTCGGGGATCTTCACGCCGTACTTGTCCTCGGTCTGCACGGCGATCTCGACCATCGACAGCGAGTCGATGTCCAAGTCGTCGACGAACGACTTCTCCGGGGTCACCTCGGAAGGCTCGATACCGGTGACCTCTTCGATGATCTCGGCGAGACCGGCGATGATTTCTTGCTGACTGACGGGCACAGTGGCTTCCCTTCTAATGTGTTGTGTTGCTGATGACATGCGATATCTGTGCGTTACGTGGCGGTATGGGTGCGTTTCGTATCTGGTAGCGGTATCTCGCGATATGTGGTTGTGCTGACGGTTACGGCTTAATGGTTCTGGGAGGCTGGGCTATTCCAGCTCGGCCAAGCCCTCCAGGTCTGCAGGGGATTTGACGGCATGCGTCGGAACACCCCGAAATTCGCGCTTGGCGATCCCGGCCAAAGTACCCGCGGGTGGAAACTCCACGATCGCCGCGACATTGTTCTGCCGCAGCGTCTCGGTGCACAGATCCCAGCGCACCGGCCGAGTCAATTGAGCGACCAGCTTCTCGATCGCCGCCGTCGCCGACGATACCGGCTGGCCGTCGAAATTCGACAGCAGCGTGACCGTGGGTTCGGCGGTCGCCATGCTAGCCGCGGCGGCGGCGTAGCCGTCGAGCGCCGACGCCATGAATTCGGTATGGAAAGCTCCGGCCACACCAAGCGCCCGCACCCGCGCTTTGGCCGGTGGGTCTTCGGCCAGCTTGTCCAGTGCGTCCAAGCGCCCGGCGGCGACGATCTGGCCGGCACCGTTGCGGTTCGCCGGGACGAGGTCAAGCTGCTCGAGGCGAGCCAACACCTCGGCTTCGTCACCGCCAAGCACCGCGGACATCCCGGTCGGCTCGTTGGCGCACGCCTTGGCCATTTCGGCACCGCGGGTAGCGGCCAGTGCGACGGCATCGTCGGCCGGGATGACGCCGGCAATCGCGTATGCGGCGATTTCGCCGACGGAGTGGCCGGCGGCAATGACCTCGGCGTTCTCGAAGGCAGCTGCAAGCAGGCCTCGCTTGGTCAGTTCCTGGTATGCGAGCAGGGTGGCTGCCACCACCAGGGGCTGCGTGATCGAGGTGTCGGTGATCTCTTCGGCCGACGCAGTGGTGCCGAGCCGGACCAGGTCCAGACCGCTAGCCGCCGACCACGAGGCCAGCTGATCGGCCGCACCTGGTAGTTCCAGCCAGGGCAACAGCATCCCTGGTGTCTGCGACCCTTGTCCGGGCGCGAGCAAAGCAATCACGTGTCTAAGAGAACACTGTGAACACGGTTTTGAGCGGTGTGTCAGATTATGAACCTTGTCTTAGGTTTTTGTCGACACCCTACAAAACGGGCCTTGTTGCGACCTATTTGATATCGCGCTGCGACCTGTTAACTGGAGCGGTCCAAAACCAGTGACGGGCGCATGGTGGCCGAAGGCTGGATCGCCGCGGGGTTTCCGAGGCTTGAGTGATGCATCTGGTAGGCGAGGTGGCCTACCGTCGCAGCCACCCTGAGGACATACGCGTCGCGGGGCTGTGTGGGATCACGGCCGGTGAAGTCGGCAATCCGCTTGAGCCGGTAGCGGACCGTGTTTGGATGAACGAACAACTTCCGGGCGCATGCTTCGATGGCGCCGCCACAGTCCAGGTAAGCGTCCAGCGTCTCGGTGAGCGTCGGACCGGCGTCGGCCAGCGGTCGCATGACGTCGGTATGCAACGCCGCGACAGCCGACGCATCGCCCATCAAGGCCCGTTCGGGCAGCAGTTCTCGCGCCGGCACGGGCCGCGGGGCTCCGCTCCAGCCGGCGACCGCATTCATGCCGGAGATCGCTTCGCTGGCGCTGTGGTAGGCCCCGGTAAGCATCGGGGCAGTCGGCCCGATCACCACCGGGCCGTCGGAGAACGCGTCCAGCAGATCATTGAGGAATTTCTCGGTCGGTGACAAGTGGCCCGACACGATCGCCACCAACCAGGTGCCGTGCACGTCGGTGAGCGCTGCGCGGCCGTGGCGTGCGGCGACATCGCGGACATCTTGGCTGGCCTTTTCACTCGCCTCCCGGCCGTCGGGGCCCTTCCGGGCAGGCGCCGGGGTGCCAACGACAACGGTCGCCGGCGCAGTGGTGTCCCAGTTCAGGGCCGCCGCCCGGGACAGCAGCTCCGGCCCGGTGTCGCCGCGCACCACCGCGTCGACGACGCTGGCCTCCATCCGGCTGTCCCAGGTGCCGCGGGCTTCGGCCGCATTGGCGTAAGACGAGGCGGCGGTGAAGGCGAGATCGCGGCTGTATTTCAAGATGCCCACCATCAGCGCGGTCAGCTGCTCTTCGTCGCGGGCCAGCATCGGGACGACTTCTTCGAAGAACTCCATGGTGACGCGCACCATGTCGACGCTGTGGCGCAACGCGATCCGCCGGGTCAGGTCCTGCGGCACCAGCTCGAACGCCCGGGCGGTGTAGCTGACGTCGCTGCGCGGGTCTTGCATCCACTCGACGAAGTTGACGACGGCGGTCTGCACCACCAGCGCGACGCTGGCCCGTTGGGACGCTTCGAGCTCGGCGAAGAACGGCA
>JAFAQO010000270.1 GCA_019246375.1 Mycobacterium sp.
AGCGGATCGTCTAGCGGCAGCGACCAGAACACCACGCGGTCAATGAGATCGAGCGCGAGCAGAAAACGCAGCAGCCCGAGATAGGCCTCTCGGGTGGGCGCGAAGAAATCCTCGACCACGATGGTCCGATGTTCACTGACGAACCACGCCTCGGTATCGATGGGACGATAGCGGGCGAAACCCGACTCGGAACCAGGCTGGCCGTGTACCGCGAAATATGATGGGGCAGAGGATGATTCGGTGCGCAGCTGCAGGCTCTGCCACCACACTCCCGGGCGGTCAACGGTTCCCGGCCGGGACGGACGATTCGCGGCGTAGATCCGGGGCAGCACATCCCATGCTTCCACCGCGTCGATCAATCGCACGCGACCGCCGGCGCCGACGTCGGGCCGCAACGCGGCCCGTGCCGTTTGAACCTCGACGGTTTGCGATGAGCTGGCTACACCGTAGCCGTACCGTTCGTAGATCGTTGCCTGTGAGGCGCGTAACGTTGCGGCCACCTCACGCCGTGCGGCGAAGTCGTGCAACTGATGGCGTATCAGTGCGGTGGCAATACCTTTCCGGGCGAACGACGGCAACACCCCAATGTGGCTAACCGCGGCGTGACGCACGACCGCTCCGCCGGGCAGGGTCAGTCCGCTCGTCGCGGCGTCCGCGGTGCCAACAAGTCGTCCTTCGACGAAGGCTCCCACGGTACGGCCGGGCTCGAGCAGCTTGGTGATTTGGCCGGGCGCCAGATTCGACAGGGGAGGAAATCCGACCATGGCGGCGCGAAACACGTTAGCGGCGGCGACGAGATCTTGCTCGGAATCGAGAACGCGAATGTCGGTGGTCATGGTGATTCAGTGTGGTTGTCGAGCGACGGGCTCGTCAGGCGCCCTGCCTGTCGGGTCGGCGCGCGCCGCGGGTTAACTCGGAAGCCGATCGCGGACGTGTTTCGGGTTCCTAACAATTTCGTTGTGTCTTGGCGTCGACACTCGCATAACGACGCCAGCCGTGCTCTGGTGACAGCCAAATGTCCTCCTCCGCGTTTCTCGCCCACCGCTTGACCGTCGCCGCGGCGGCGTGTTCGGCGCTGTTTGCCGTGGGGCTGCCATCGGCCACCGCCGCGCCCGCCAACGACGACCAGGGTTACGTCGACTCCACCGCACGGTGCACCACGCCGGACACGGCTGTCGTTTTCGGCAGTACGGAGACCTCGCGCGTGGCGATCTGCAAAACCCCGGACGGCAAGTATGAATACCGCGGCGTGCGGTTGAGCGATGGTGCCAAGCTGATCGTCCCCGCCTCTCGGTCCGGCGACGGCGGATTTGTTGCCCAGAGTGACGGGACCGCCTACACGGTAACGGCGAGTTCTTTGGTCGTTAGCGCGGGCGACCAGGTGATCCGCAAGGAGCCCATGGCGGACTTTCATGACCTGCAAACCTCTAGAGCACCCGCTGCGTCACCGTCGCCAGTGCCGCTCGCACCGGCGGCGACGACGACGCCGACGACACCGCTGCCGCCACCGTTGCCGGCCGAGGTGGGTGGCAGCCGCCGCCGCTAGCGGCGCTCGGCGCGCACCCACTGAATCGTGCCCAACTCCTTCGTCCGCACGCGAGCGAAGCCGTGCTCTTCGAGAATGTCACCGATCTCATCGTCGCCGAAAACATGGGCACCGGCGTTCGGCAGCATCTGCCAGAACCGGGCGGCACGGCCGGCCGTGGGTACCATCACGGCCAGCCGTCCCCCCGGCCGCAACACTCGTGCCATTTCTGCCAGCGCCGCTGCCGGGTCAGGTATCAGCTGCAAAACAGCGATTGAGACCACCGCATCAACCGTTTCGTCCCGCAGCGGAAGTCGCTGTGCGTCCGCGCGCAGGAATCCCACCTGCGGCCCCGCGTGACTACGCACCGCGCGTGCCAGCATCGGCTGGGAGATGTCGACGCCCAGCGCCAGGCCGCCCGCGCCGGCGGCGCGCCCCAACGACGCGGTGACCGTACCAGGGCCGCTGCCGACGTCTAGGGCAATACCGCCGGGTGGGATGTTCAACCACCTGGCTGGGTGTTGCCAAGCGGTGAACAGCCGGCGTGACAGCGCTTGGGCATTGTCGTAGAACAGCGACCCGAACGGTGAGGCCCATAGCGCTTGGATCGCCCCGGTGTTCTTCGGCAATGCGGAGTTCCCGGCCGATTCAGCGCCAAGCAGATCGAGATAGCCCTTGCTGACATCCGGCTCGCTCGGCGGATCGGTGAGCAGCTCGAGCGCCCTGTGCAGCGCGGGAGGCAACGTTGTATTCACATCCGTCATGGGCATTCCTTCAGTCAACTATGAAGCAGTACAAGTGATTACCGCTAGCTGTTCGTGGCAACGGTGATCAGATCGGAAATAATCCGGGTCCAGGCCGGTCGCCGGATACGGTGTTGTTCGGCGATGGCGAACCCGGCGCCCTCGAACAACTTCCGCAGCTCTGCGGGCGACGCGTGGTGCGCTGGCTTCCACTTGATGGCCGAAGGTCCCTGCAGGAGAGGTTGACGCGCACTCAGGGCCGCGACCGCCACGAGTCCACCGGACGACAGCACGCGGTGAAATTCCCGTAACGCCGCGACTTGGTCGAAGAAGTGAAACGCCGAGGTCGTCACGACAGCGTCGAGCACCCCGTCCTCGAAGGGAAGGTGCTCGGCCGGTCCGCATAACCACTGCACCCGAGTTGATCGAGCCCGAGCCTGGGCGAGCATGCCGTCGGACATGTCCACGCCGTAGATCTCGTCAGGATTTAGTTCGCGCTGGATCCGGTCAGCGAGAATGCCCGTGCCGCAGGCTATATCGGCGATCCTGCGGGATTGATGTGCGCGCAGTTGCGCGATCACCTCATCGTGCGCCGGACGATATACCCAGTGCTGCAGGAAAGGCAGGTTGTAGGCCGGTGCAGCGAAACTCCAGAACCGCGTCACCGTGCTGTTGAGGCCTCTGCGTTGCGCATTCGCCATTGCCTTCGTGCCTACCTTTTGCTCAGCACCGAGGTGTAGTAAACGGTGTCGGCCATCGACATCGAGTCGTTGGTCTGTGGGATTGTCGTCAGCCCATTGTCGGCCAAAAGCTGAGCCATCGGCGTACCAACCGACTGCCAGCCCAAGCTTTCTAGATAGGCGGCCACGTCGTTGCGCTCGCCCTGGTAACCGAGGTCGGCAAAGTCCAATTCGAAGCCATGGTCACGCCATTTAGCGGTGGCCTGGCGCATCAGTTCCCGCGCGCGTTCGACATCTACCTGCGACATGTTAGGGACAGCCTCGCTGGCGAGCCGGCTGCCGTCGGCACTGAGCACGGTGATGTTGTCCAGCAACCGATCCTGAGCTTCCGGAGGCAGATAACCGAACAGCCCCTCAGCGATCCAGGCGGTCGGTCGGGTGGTGTCCAGACCCGCATCGAGCAGAGCTGCCGGCCAGTCGTGTCTCAGATCAACGGCCACCGCGCGTCGATCCACCGTCGGGGCGGCACCCAGACTCGTCAACATGGCCGTCTTGAACTGAACGACCTCAGGCTGGTCGATCTCGAAGACTGTCATGTCAGCCGGCCATGCCAGACGGTATGCGCGCGCGTCGAGACCGGACGCCAGAATCACCGCCTGACGGATTCCGGCCTGCGTCGTGTTCCGGAAGAAGTCGTCGAAAAACCGCGTGCGGGCGGCCATCGCATCCGGCATGTGACCGAGTTTCCAGGGCGACTCGTGCTCGTCGACGTCCGCGACGGGCAGCTCACCGGAAACCCATCGAGTGAAAAAATCGACGCCGACCGCGCGGACCAGAGGTTCGGCGAACGGGTCATCGATCGGCGGGTTCGCCGCCTTTGTCGCAATGGCTCGAGCTGCGGCGACCATCGTTGCCGTTGCCCCTACGCTGGTCGCCAAATCCCATGTGTCGTTGTCGGTACGCGGCATACGATTCCTCTCTGACGTCAAGGTCGCCTAACTATTAGGCAGTATAACGAGCTGCCGCTGCCGGAGCTACCTGAGCGTCAGGCAACAAGACGCGGCGAGGCATCGCGGCGTGTCACCCCCGTTTGCCGCGTACCCACTGCATGGTGCCGAAGCTTTTGGTCCGCACGCTGACGAAGCCGTGGTCTTCGAGAATGTCGCCGAGTTCGTCTTCACCGAACAGGTTGGCCCCGATGTTCGGCAGCTTCCGCCACAACTGAGCCGCACGCCCGGCGGTGGGAACCATGATGGCCAGCCGCCCGCCTGGTTGCAGCACCCGCGCCATCTCCACCAGCGCCGCC
>JAFAQO010000277.1 GCA_019246375.1 Mycobacterium sp.
TTGACGGCACCGCGTTCCCGACCAGCGTGCGGCTCACCGGCCGGTGGCTGCGCGGCCGGCTTCCGACCACCAGCGACTGGGTTCGCGGAATCCCGGTGATCGACACGAAGGTACGCAAGTCGGCGCAACGGCGGGAAGTGCAGCGGCGCAAGGTCGGCTTGGAAACCGCTTACTGCGCAGAGACGGTGGCAATTACCTATGAGGAGATGGGACTCCTGATCACAGAGAAACGTTCGAACTGGTTCGACCCCGGCTCGTTTTGGAGCGGTGACCACCTTCCGTTGGCACCGGGGTATCGACTGGGCGAAGAGATCGCTGTCGTCGCATGACCCATCCCGCACAACTCCCGTCGGCAGAGGCCAGCACCGCACGCTGAAGTCAGTGGGGTGAAACAGATTCCGCCAATCAATCTGAGCGCCGCCACGCGAGGCATCGCTAGTGCGGTGGCGGCGACCCACGCCCAAAGGAGGGCCGGAATGCCCGCCTCAACGAGCGCACTGAGTCACTTCGATCTGCTTCGGGTGAGCAGAAACTCTGCTGGTTCAGCGCAAACGGCGCTCGCCCGCGATCCTCTGAGCAGTATTAACAATAGGTGAATGGAGAATGAACAAAGGGTATAGTGGCGATGACTTGCACTACATTTCAGGGATCAGTCGACCATGAGCAAAGGAGCAACATGGACGTCTTCAGAGACGCACTGCGTCTCGCCAGTCGCACGGTTGACGCGAGCATCGCGGCGGTCGGGGCGGTCGGTGGAGCAACTGTCAATGGTGTGGTCGGCGGTGTCGGAGGTGTGGTCGGCGGTGTCCGAAGCGGCCTGAGCAGTGGCAGTCGATCCATTCCCGCGGCGGCGCTGACGTTGGCCGCCATCGGTGCGGCAGGACTGGTGGAGTGGCCGGTGCTATTGCCCATCGGCGGAACGGCGTTGGGTGTGCATTATCTGACGCATCGATCGCGGGGAGAGCGTTCGAACCGGCGCGTCGCCTCACGCTCGGCAGCTAAGGGACGCTCTGGCTCGCGGGCATCGAGGGCGCATACGGCAGCAAGGTCACGCTCCGCGCGTTCGGCGCGCTAGCAATTCTGGCCCCAACTCGGTCTTTGGGAGACGTCTGCGGCGCCTGCATATTTTGGCTGCCGCGTAGCTGTGCGCTTGGCGTTGATCTCTAAGGTTCTTGATAACCCGCGGGCGGTATCCACGCAGCCGGCGGCAGCTCGCCAGCTCACCGCGATTCTGGACCGGCTGGCCCGGGGTTCGCATCGGCGCGCAAAGCTCGCGCTGGTCAAGTCGATGACGACGAGTTCATCATGGGCTTAGGCGATCCCCGATGCCGTGGAAGGCTGTAGGCATACCGTAGGTACGCCACATGGGCACTGGCGAAACTGTTCGATCAATTTTGACCGAAATTCCATACCGCTTCGCGTCCCGGAGTAGCCTGCAATTACGCCACGGTGTGGCCTGGAGTGAACCCCCTGAAACCCCCCATCCGCGCCACACCGTGGCCCTCAAAACATACTGCGACGACCGGCGCGACTATCCCGGTTGTCAAAATATCCCTCTGTGGTCTTGCCCACACCCGCCGCGCGGTCGCCGCGGCAACTTGGCGTTGGTGCGGACGGCGACGGAGAAATGCGGCGCCTGATGGGCGAATGCGCGCCGCTTGCAACCTTTCGAACAGGTCAGCCGGTGGTGTGGACGATCAGTACGTCGGTCTTGGCCCTGCGGGAGACTTCGGATGGGACTGATCCCAGCAGCCGCCCGGCGACGCTGCTAAGTCCGACGTTGCCGACGACAAGCAGGTCGGCATGGACCTCCTCGGCCAAGTGCAACAGCGCGTTGATGGGGGCACCGACGATCGACTTCTCCTCCACGTTCTTGGCCCCGGCTTTGTGCGCCCGCTCCCGGGCGTCCTGCAGGATCGCGTAGATGGGGGCGTCGCCCACCATCCGGTAGTCCACGCCGTGATTGCTCCCCGGCGGCACGCTCCAGCCGCCCTTTTCCTCGCGGGCGGGGGGATGCGCCGTCGCAACGATCAATGTCGCGCCGTGATCCGCAGCGATCGCGGCTGCGCGGTCGACCGCACGCAGGGACGAGTTCGAGCCATCGGTGCCCACCACCAGAGTCTGATAAGCGCTCAATTTATCCTCCAGCCATCGTTTGCAACGCCCTTGAGTCAGTTCCACAGCACGTATTCGAGCATGCCGCAAATGTGACCAGCCGCACTAGCCTTGCACCACCACAATTCGGTTGCCTACTGGTGGCGCCGCGGGTCGAGCTGCGGTCGCGCCGACTTAGCGGTTGCACGATTTGCGGCACTTCTACGCCTCGGGGCTTATCGCGGCGGGCTGCGATGTGGTGACGGTTCAGCGGGCGCTCGGGCACTCAAGCGCAGCGGTCACCCCGACCACCTACGCGCATCTGTGGCCGGACGCGAACGACCGGACTCGGAAAGCCGCTGGCCCTCTCATGGACGGCTCTCTCGGCACTGCTGCGGACGGAAGCCCCTAAACCGCGGCTGACCTGGATGTTCATTCGTTGAAGCGGAATTTCCACCACGTCACACTCTGTGTTGACGTCCGGCGACGATTACGCCATTCACCGATGCGGAAGGGCGCGCCTTGCCTGCCAGGCAAGACCAGGCACTGTATTTGCTAGGTCCGGCCGACTCCCGGCGAAACCGTGAAGCGCGCGATAGAACGACCAAACCTGGCGCGGGGTGGGATCCTAGGCGTCCGGGCCAGCTCCCAGTGAATCCCATTGATGGGGTCGTCGAAGAACACGGCGTAATAGCCAGGCCAGTACTGCGGGTATTCCTTGGGCTCGTCTGTGACCGAGATACCCCGCGCGATCAAGAACTCGCGGTGAAAGCGGTCGACCTCTTTGCTGCTCCGGGCCCATAGCGCAATGTGGTTGATGCCTACCGCTTGGTCGGTGTCGAGCTTCCCTCCGGTCCGGGCCGGCTGGATGCCGATGTAGCTGTGCAGGTTGACATGCTGCGTCATGTAGTAAATCGACTGGTACTCCATGTTCAACGACGAGAAGCTGCTATATCCGAGCCAGCCGAATAACGCGTCGTAGAAGGCGACGGAGGCG
>JAFAQO010000279.1 GCA_019246375.1 Mycobacterium sp.
AAGGCCCGGCCGAGTGGCGAGTGAGCTAGTCAGCCAGCCCGCAACGGAGAGCTTTCGCCCAACCACAAAAGAGGGAGGATGCGATGACCGTCACCGTGACGTTGCCCGCACCGCCCGAGCCGTATCGCCGTGCGCTTGGCGGCGCCCGCGCGGCGGTTCAGATGGTGCGGCGTGCCGCGATGGCGCAGGCGCACGAGGCGGCGCTGTTGATGTCGGGAGCCGCGACGGCGCCGCTACGCCTCGTCGGTGGTGGCTATAAGTCTGCAAGCAATATGTCGCCGCATGCAAAAGCGCACGCCGCAGCCAGGACACGTCCAGTGCTGCTCGTCCACGGGTTCGGTGGAAGCAAGTCGCACTGGTCGTTGGTTGCGCAAACCCTAAGTGCCCGAGGCCTAACCGTCGACGCGATATCCTACGCGCCGCTAGGAACTTCGGTGGAGCAGCTCGCTGACCTGCTGGTCGCCGACGTGGAGAGGACCTTGTCTCGAACCGCTGCAGACAAGGTGCATCTGGTCGGACACAGTCTGGGCGGTGTGATCATCGCGCAAGCCATCGCGGACCCTCGCTTGAAGGGGCGGGTCGACATCGTCATCACGCTGGGCTCTCCGTTTGGCGGCTCACCTTGGGCGGCTTTGTTGCCCTTTGTTGAGGTCGTCCGGGCACTGCGGCCCGGGTCGCCACTGTTGCGCCGGCTCGCCTCCACGCCATTGCCTGACGGCGTGCGGTGGCTGTCAGTGACAGCAGCACTCGACGTCATCGTGCCCGGCCGGCGGTCGGTGCCGTTCCACGCCCAGGTGGACACCATCACGGTCAATGACGTCGGTCACCTCGGGATGCTTTTGAGTCGCCAGGTAATCGGGTGCATCGCCGCCGCATTGTGCGCACCCGGGACGGCCACCGCCGCTGAGCCGGCGATGCGTCTGTTGCCAAAGGCCTCTTGATAATCCGCAACTGCGTCAAACCGGCTAGGCCGGATCCGCGACCGCATACGACTGAGTTTGCGAAAAACCACGCAACGTCAAGAAAGTGACCCCACCGTCTTTTGACGTCCTCCCCGGCCATGAATGACGGGGATTCCGCCTGGCTGTGAGGCGCCGCGGCCGTGATCACCCGCCCGGTTCTGGCCAGACCCAGCGCCACGCTCTCGTCGTTGTCGGCCGACAAAGTGGTCCCTACCTCCGCGAACATGTCGGTGGCGCACAAACAGTTCTGGCTCGGGCCGCGGCGCGCGGGACTTGTGGCGCGGTTTTGGGCCGACTGCAACCTAATTCATGTCTCGATCTGCGGAGCCCGAATCAAGACCATCCGTTCGCACCTGTCGACGGCATGGCCCTTGTCGGCGCTGACGCGGGAGGGATAACCGATGACACCACTGGTGGTATTGGCATCGATTCCCATGGTGGTCAGGGAGCGGCGATCCGGAGCGGCATGGTCGGCGGTGCGCCAACCATCGCGGACGTGGTCTCAAGTTCGCCGGCGTGCATGTCGTCATGGTTACTGCTTCTGAGGCCGGCGAGTCGGCGACCTCCGCCCAATACTCGGCCCCGAATACAGCCCGACGCGCATCGCACCGTCGGCGCGGCCCGCTGCGCCACTTGAGCCTGATCCTGTCCCCGCCAGTACCAGGGATCAATGCGGCATATCCACCTGATCCGCCGTGGGCTGATGGTGGATAAGACCCAGCCGAGCGAGCTTCGGCAAACCATCGAAGAGGGAGGATGCCATGACCGTCACAGCGACGTTGCTTGCGCCGCCCGAGCCGTATCTCGAGACTGAGCTGCTGCCGACCACGCCCGACCCAGTACCCGGGACCGGCCAGCGGCATCGCGTCGTGGCCATCGGTTTCGGTTTGGGTGGGCTGACCGCGACAAAGGCGCTCAAGCATGCCCAGTTGAACATCACTGACGCCCTGGTGTTTTTGACGCGCATCACTGCGCAGGGCACATCACATGTTGTCCATCAAACGTCGCTCTGGGTTCAGATCATCCCGGTGACTGCGGCCGTTGCCACCACTGTGGGCGCGCTCATCGCGCTATCTGTCGCCGTTGTCGCTGAGCTCAACAAACGTGTTGCTGCTCAAGCCCGTTGCTGGTGGACAGCCCGAATCGAGAACGCAACCAGCGCAATCACGACCATTCTTGCGGTCGACGCTAACGCCACAGCCGCCAAAGCAAGCGAAGCACCCGACGGTTGTAGACAGGTGCCAATGCGGGCCGGGGCTAACGACATCGTCACCACGGCACGCAAT
>JAFAQO010000041.1 GCA_019246375.1 Mycobacterium sp.
TCGGATGCCGCGGCCAAGCAGGCCGTCCACCATCACCGCGATGAGGTACGCAAGCGCCAACACCACGGGCATTATCACGAGCGTCTGGAAGACGAAGCCGAGCCCGGACAACCACAGCTCGACGCCGTCCCACCAACTCAGGAACCCGTCCATCGGGCTCACCCTATTCCCCCCGTCCTGCGAAACCAACGTGTCAAGATCGGCGAATGCCCACCTATCCGGTACCCGAAGAGACTGCGTGCGTGATTGCCGGTGGCGGACCGGCGGGCATGGTGCTGGGTTTGCTGCTGGCCCGCGCAGGCGTGGACGTTACCGTGATGGAAAAACACGCCGATTTCTTGCGTGACTTCCGCGGAGACACGGTGCACGCCAGCACGCTGCGTCTGCTTGACGAACTCGGGCTGCAGCAGCGGTTCGACCAGATTCCCCATCGCCTCATTGATACCGTGCACCTGCAGGTGCAGGGTGTTCGTGTCGACCTGGACCTGCGCCGGCTTCCCGGCGCACACAAGCACATCGCACTGGTGCCGCAGTGGGATTTCCTGGAAATGCTGGCTACCGCGGCCGAAGCCGAGCCGAGCTTCCGGTTGCGGCGGCGCACCGAAGTTACTGGGGTGATCCGCGAGGCGGATCGGATAGTGGGAATCAGCTACCGCGAGCGAGGCGGACACACCAAACATATGCGTGCAAAGCTGACGGTAGCCTGCGACGGCCGCTCGTCGACGCTGCGCTCGGCCATGGGCTTGGTGCCGCGCAGCTTCGGTGCCCCGATGGACGTGTGGTGGTTCCGGCTGCCTCGTCGGCCCGACGATCCGCCGGGCCTTGGGGGCGTGCTCGGCGCCGGGCAGGCGACGATCGTGATCGATCGCGGCGACTACTACCAGATCGCGTACGTCATCCCGAAGGGGTCCGACGCCAAGTTGCGGGCCCAAGGCATTGAGGCGCTGCACCGGTCGCTGGTAAGCATGGTGCCCTGGCTGGCCGACCGCGTCGACGCGGTGGCGTCCTTCGACGACGTCAAACTCCTTGATGTACAGCTGAATCGGCTGCGTCGGTGGTTCTCCGACCGGGTGCTGTTGATCGGGGACGCGGCGCACGCGATGTCGCCGGTCGGCGGCGTCGGCATCAACTTGGCGATAGCCGATGCGGTTGCCGCCGCGCGCATCCTGGCCGGCCCACTGCGTGCCGGGCAGGTGTCGACGCGACAGCTGGCACGGGTGCAGGCGCGCCGTTGGGCCCCGGCGGCGCTTCTGCAAGCACTGCAACGGATGATCCACGCCAGGGTCATCGCTGTGGCGGTGGCCGGCGACGGTCTTGAGCGGGCACCGGCACGCGGTGTGCGACTGGTCGGCCGGATCGCGGCCCTGCGCCAACTGGCCGGCTACGTGGTGGCGATCGGTCCGCTGCCCGAACACGCGCCGCGATCAACGCCGCGCCGGCCGCCCGACCAAGCGGGCCGACATCCGTAGCGTCACCGGTGGACGCCGGGGGCGTCGGCGGATGATGATGTCGGCATGGTCCTGCACGTCAATCCCGCGGACGAGGCCGCTGAGGAAGCCAGTGCAGACAAGGCCGCACCGTTCACGATCACGTCGCCGGTGCCACGCACGTCGACCGGATCGCTGCGGAACCCTTTCCCGCCGATCGCCGATTATGCGTTTCTGTCCGACTGTGAGACGACGTGCCTGATTTCGCCGGCGGGTTCGGTGGAGTGGCTGTGCGTCCCGCGGCCGGACTCGCCGAGCGTGTTCGGTGCGATCCTGGACCGCAGCGCCGGCCATTTCCGGCTCGGTCCCTACGGCGTCTCGGTGCCTTCGGCCCGCCGCTATCTTCCCGGCAGCCTGATCATGGAAACCACGTGGCAGACCCACACCGGCTGGCTGATCGTGCGGGACGCGCTGGTGATGGGACCCTGGCACGACATCGAGCGACGGTCCCGGACGCATCGTCGCACCCCGATGGATTGGGACGCCGAGCACATCCTGCTGCGCACCGTGCGCTGCGTCAGCGGCACCGTCGAACTGATGATGAGCTGCGAGCCGGCGTTCGACTATCACCGCGTCGGCGCCACCTGGGAATACTCCGCCAACGCCTACGGCGAGGCCATCGCACGCGGCAAAACGGATCCCGACGCCCATCCGGTACTGCGGCTGACCACCAATCTGCGTATCGGGATCGAGGGCCGTGAAGCGCGGGCGCGCACCCGGATGAAGGAAGGCGATGACGTCTTCGTCGCGCTGAGTTGGTCAAGGCATCCGGCACCGCAGACCTATGAACAGGCGGCCGAGAAGATGTGGTTGACCACCGAGTCATGGCGGCAGTGGATCAACATCGGCGATTTTCCCGACCACCCGTGGCGGGCGTACCTGCAGCGCAGCGCGCTGACCTTGAAGGGTTTGACGTACTCGCCCACGGGCGCGTTGCTGGCGGCCAGCACGACCTCGCTCCCGGAAACGCCGCAGGGCGAACGTAACTGGGACTACCGCTACGCCTGGATTCGGGACTCGACGTTCGCTTTGTGGGGGCTCTACACCCTGGGACTGGACCGCGAGGCCGACGATTTCTTCTCGTTCATCGCCGACGTGTCGGGCGCCAACGACGATGAACGTCATCCGCTGCAGGTGATGTACGGCGTGGGCGGCGAACGCAGCCTGATCGAAGACGAACTGCATCATCTGTCCGGCTATGACCACGCACGCCCGGTACGGATCGGCAACGGCGCTTATAACCAGGACCAACACGACATCTGGGGCAGCATCCTCGACTCCTTCTACCTGCACGCCAGATCCCGTGAGCAGGTATCCGAGACGTTGTGGCCGGTGCTGAAGGCGCAAGTGGAAGAGGCGGTCAAACACTGGCGGGAACCGGATCGCGGAATCTGGGAGGTCCGCGGGGAGCCGCAACACTTCACCTCGTCGAAGGTGGCGTGCTGGGTGGCGGTAGACCGTGGCGCCAAGCTCGCCGAGCGGCAGGGCGAGAAGAGTTATGCCCAGCAGTGGCGGGCGATCGCCGAAGAGATCAGGGCCGACGTGCTCGCCAACGGCGTGGACAACCGCGGCGTGTTGACGCAGCGGTACGGCTCGGACGCCTTGGATGCGTCAGTGCTGTTGGCAGTGCTGAACCGGTTTCTGCCGGCGGACGACCCCCGGGTTCGCAACACGGTACTGGCAATCGCCGATGAGCTCACCGAGCAAGGTTTGGTGCTGCGCTATCGCGTCGAAGAGACCGACGACGGGCTGATCGGCGAGGAAGGCACGTTCACCATCTGCTCGTTCTGGCTGGTGTCGGCTTTGGTGGAAATCGGTGAAGTCAGCCGCGCCAAGCATTTGTGTGAGCGGCTGCTGTCGTACGCCAGCCCGCTGTATCTCTACGCCGAGGAGATCGAGCCGCGCACCGGCCGGCACCTGGGCAACTTCCCGCAAGCGTTCACCCATCTGGCTCTGATCAACGCGGTGGTCCACGTGATCCGCGCCGAGGAAGAAGCCGACAGTACCGGGGTGTTCCAGCCCGCCAACGCGCCGATGTAGACGGACGTCAGCTTAAGTCGCTGATCTTGTTCATCATTCGGTGCGCGACGTCGATAGCGCTTGACTTGCGCTCATCCGACCCCTACGGATGAGCTGAAGCAGGCAACCTCCACATCGACAAGACAATTCACTCGAACGCCGACCACCCGCGCCTCGGGGATAGCACTCTCTCGACGGTTCGGCCCGTGACCGGGCGCGGTGTCATGCCCGGCGTCGGCCGCATTGTGCCCCCGACGACGATGCTGCAGCCCGCCGCCAGCAGCAGCGCCAGGAGAATTCGGCCAATCCGAGCGACGGATTTGACCACATGCGGCGCCCTCTGCTGGTCACCGAGACGGGGCGGCATTCGACTCTACAGTCGCCGCTGCACACCCAAGCGCACCGTTTGTGCACTGCCGTCAGCTCAGCTTGCTGACCTTGTCCATCATCAGCCGCGCGATGTCGACCGCTCTGGTCTCGGGGTCACCCGACCCGCCGCGCTTGGAGGAGCCATCTTCGGTGGAGAACGGGACCTTGACTTCCACAACGCAGTTCACCCGGACACCGATGGCCCGCGCGATCGGTGTCGGAGAAGTCTGCACGGTAGCCGCGAGCACAGAATCGGTGACCCGCACGTCGGTGATCTTGTAGGACTGGGAGCGGTAATCGGCCGTCTTACCATTGCAGCGGTTCCATTGCTGAGCGAACGTGGCGAACAGCGTGTTGGCCTCCACGACCGTGGGCAACGCGACCACACCCTCGTCGGCGGCGATCACCACCGCGGGATCGGTTTCAGCATCCAGCCAACTCTCCCAGGCGACGTCCTGCACATCCGCGGTCTGGTAGATCCTGGATTGCAGTTCGGCCAGCACACCCAGGCACTCGTTCGCGCCCGAGAACAAATTGTGGAACAGCTTCCGCGACCCTCCGTACCGCGGCGGCTGCAGCGCCTTGATCGATAAGTCGAGCACCTTGGTGAGTTCCGCGTGGTCAAGCAGTGCCTGCTCGATCGTCGCCCCAATAACCGGACGCGGCGTGATGCCCGCGGCAGGGCGCGGTGTGCCGCCGACGACGGTGCCGCAGCTGGTCGCCAGCGTGGCGACCACAAACGATGCCACAATCGCCCTGATGCGCCCAACGCAGGTCATCCGCTTATGCCTTCCGCGCTCGCCAACGGTTGGCCCCTTCTAACGAATTTCGGGCTCGTGGTCAAGTCGACGCGCAGCACAGCAATCAACTTGTGCCGCAACTGCATTACATTGTTCACTTCTTCGCTTTGTCCCCGGCCACATCGGTGGAGAGTGCCGCAACGAACGCTTCCTGCGGCACGTCGACCCGCCCGATGGTCTTCATCCGCTTCTTGCCTTCCTTCTGCTTTTCCAGCAGCTTGCGCTTGCGGGTGATGTCACCGCCGTAGCACTTCGACAACACGTCCTTGCGTATAGCGCGGATGTTCTCGCGGGCAATGATTTTCGATCCGATTGCCGCCTGCACCGGCACCTCGAACTGCTGGCGTGGGATGAGTTCCTTGAGCTTGGTCGTCATCTTGTGCCCGTATGCGACCGCCGCGTCCTTGTGCACGATCGCGCTGAACGCGTCGACGGCCTCGCCCTGCAGCAGAATGTCCACCTTGACCAGCGCGGCCTCCTGCTCGCCGGCCTCCTCGTAGTCCAGGCTGGCGTAGCCGCGGGTGCGCGACTTCAGCGCGTCGAAGAAGTCGAAGATGATCTCCCCCAGCGGCATCGTGTAGCGCAATTCCACCCGTTCGGGCGACAGGTAATCCATGCCGCCGAGTTCACCGCGGCGGGATTGGCACAGTTCCATGATCGTGCCGATGAATTCGCTGGGCGCGATGATCGTGGTCTTCACGACGGGTTCGTAGACGGTGCGGACCTTGCCCGATGGCCAGTCCGACGGATTGGTCACCTGGATCTCTGTCCCGTCGTCGCGCACCACCCGGTAAACCACATTCGGTGAGGTCGAGATCAGGTCGAGGTCGAATTCGCGCTCCAGCCGCTCGCGAGTGATCTCCATGTGCAGCAGACCCAGAAACCCGCACCGGAACCCGAAGCCCAGCGCCACCGAGGTCTCCGGTTCGTACCTGAGCGCGGCGTCGTTGAGCTGCAGCCGGTCCAGCGCGTCGCGCAGATTCGGGTAGTCGGAGCCGTCGACGGGATACAGCCCCGAGTAGACCATCGGCTTGGGTTCGCGGTAGCCGGTCAGCGGTTCGGCCGCGCCGTGCCGGGCGGTGGTGACGGTGTCACCGACCTTGGACTGACGGACGTCCTTCACACCGGTGATCAGATAGCCGACCTCGCCGACGCCCAGCCCTTTGGTGGCTTTGGGTTCGGGTGAGACGATGCCGACTTCCAGCAGCTCGTGGGTGGCGCCGGTGGACATCATCGCGATCTTCTCGCGGGAAGTGACCTTGCCGTCGACCACGCGCACATAGGTAACCACCCCGCGGTAGATGTCGTAGACGGAGTCGAAGATCATCGCGCGGGTGGGTGCTGCGGCGTCCCCCTTCGGTGCGGGAACCTGGCGCACCACCTCGTCGAGCAACCCGGCCACGCCCTCACCGGTCTTGCCGGAGACGCGGAGCACGTCGTCGGGATCGCAGCCGATGATGTGAGCGATTTCGGCGGCGTAGCGGTCGGGGTCGGCGGCGGGCAGATCGATCTTGTTGAGCACCGGAATAATAACCAGATCGCGGTCCAGCGCCAGGTACAGATTGGCCAGGGTCTGGGCCTCGATCCCCTGGGCCGCGTCCACCAGTAGCACCGCCCCTTCGCAGGCGGCAAGCGCCCGGGACACCTCGTAGGTGAAGTCGACATGGCCCGGCGTGTCGATCAGATGCAACACGTGGTCGGTGTCCCCCACCCGCCACGGCAGGCGCACATTCTGCGCCTTGATCGTGATCCCGCGTTCGCGTTCGATGTCCATCCGGTCCAGGTACTGCGCCCGCATCGACCGCTCGTCGACGACACCGGTCAGCTGCAGCATCCGGTCGGCCAGCGTGGACTTGCCGTGATCGATGTGGGCGATGATGCAGAAGTTTCGAATCTGCGCCGGCGCGGTGAAGGTCTGGTCGGCGAAACTGCTGATGGGAATCTCCTGCTCGACGGTTGCTGACACCCTCGTGGTCACTCCAGCGTATCGAGGCAGCGTCGCGGTGACACAATCCGTCGAGCCGGTCACGTTTTATGCTGCCAACATGGCCCAATCACGAAAGGGGCAGTGGAAGACGTTGCAGCGGATGGCCGAGAACCTGGTGTTCAACGAGGCTCCGAAGTTCATCCGTCAGCTTCAGAACTCGCCGACCATGCAACGCGGGTTACAGCTCGGCATCAAGTTCGGTATGGACGTCATTGCCGGCAACGCCTCTCAGCGGCCCGTCTCGATCACCGAGGGGCGGCCGGTGACCAACTCCAGCGTTCCCACCGCACAGCGGGCCCGCAAGCTGGTGTACGCGCCGAAGCTGGACGGGCGCGCAGATCCCGGTGAGATCGTGTGGACTTGGGTGGTCTACGAAGACGACCCGAGCCGCGGTAAAGACCGTCCCGTTCTGGTGGTCGGACGTGACCGACGGACGTTGCTGGGGCTGATGCTTTCCAGCCAGGAGCGGCACGGCGCCGAACCCAACTGGGTCGCGATCGGCGCTAGCAGCTGGGACGACCCAGCAGGTATCCACGACCGACCGAGTTGGGTTCGGCTGGACCGGGTTCTCGACGTGCCGGAGGAAGGCATCCGGCGCGAAGGCGCGGTCCTGGAACGCGAAGTTTTCGAAGTGGTCGCCGCCCGGCTACGCGCCGACTACTCGTGGGCCTGACGCGAGCCTGAGTCGGGTCAGCCCTGGGTGATGTAGGACTGCAGCTGCGCGTGCTCGGCTTCCAGTTCGTCGATCCGGGTCTTCACGACGTCACCGATACTGACGATGCCGACCAGCTTCCCGTCCTCCAGCACGGGCACGTGGCGCACCCGGTTCTCGGTCATCAGCGCGCTGATGGAATCGACGGAGTCACCTCTGCCGCAAGTGGCGATAACCGATGTCATGATCTTCGATACCGGCCATTCGAGCACACCGGCCCCGCTGGCGTGCAGCTGACGTACGACGTCACGTTCTGACACCATGCCCTCGATACCGCTCGATCCGAGCACCACCATGGCGCCGATATTGCGCTCGGCCAATCCGGCGAGCAGCTCGGTGACCGTGGCATCGGGATTGATTGTCGCCACCGCGTTGCCCTTGTTCCGCAATACGTCTTGGATCCGCATCAAAGCCTCCCGCCGGTTATGAGCTGGTTCACACCAGGCTACGGCTAAGTTGCGCACCGGAAAAGGCCCGCGTTCGTTGCCCCGACGACCTCGCCGTCGGCTGGCAGAGATCACCCGATCGGTACCGAAGATGTGGCCAATCGGCGAATTCGGCGCTGCGCCAGCGCGCTCTGTGACATATCTGACGAAAGGTCACGGGCCACGGTCCGCGGCTTCGGCGGAACTTCAACGGATGGCGTCATGATCGAAATCACTCTGCTCGGCACCGGAAGCCCTATCCCCGACCCCCACCGGGCTGGGCCGTCGACGCTTGTGCGAGCCGACGGACAAGTGTTTCTGGTGGATTGCGGGCGTGGCGTGCTGCAGCGGGCGGCGGCCGTCGGCGTGGGCCCCAGTGCGTTGTCGGCACTGCTGTTGACCCACTTGCACAGCGACCACATCGCCGAACTCGGTGACGTGCTGATCACGCGGTGGGTGACCACGTTCGTGCCGGATCCCGCTCCGCTGCCGATCATCGGGCCGCCCGGCACCGCCGAAGTGGTTGCGGCGACGCTGAAGGCCTTTGGCCACGACATCTGTTACCGGATTGCCCATCACGCCGATCTGACCGCACCGCCATCGGTCGAAGTCCGCGAATACACCGAAGGTCCGGTGTGGGACCGCGACGGCGTAGCGATCCGGGTGGGGCCCACCGATCATCGGCCGGTATCGCCGACCATCGGATTCAGAATCGAGTCCGGCTTCGAAGCCGGCAGAGTCTCGGTGGTGCTGGCCGGTGATACCGTGCCGTGCGGCAGCCTCGACGAGCTGGCATCACGGGCGGATGCGTTGGTACACACGGTAATTCGTAAAGACATCATCAGCCAGATCCCGCAGCAGCGAATCAAGGACATCTGCGATTACCACTCGTCGGTGCAGGAGGCGGCCGCCACCGCAAAGCGCGCCGGTGTGGGCACACTCGTCTTGACGCATTATGTGCCCGCCATCGCGCCGGGGCAGGAGGAGCAGTGGCGGGCGCTGGCCGCAACGGAATTCGACGGGGCGATCGAGCTCGGCGACGACCTACACCGAGTCGAGGTTCGGCCGCGATCGTGACGGCTAACCAGGACCGCCGTGACGCGCCGGGATCATGGCACCGGCCACCACCAGCCAGAGCAACGCTGAGACACGCGCGATCGGCAAGATGACACCCAGCGCCGGCCAGATCAGTATCAGCGTCGTCAACTCGGCCAGTGCCGCGATAACCAACCCGACCCCGGCCGCCGGTTTGGTCAAAGGCCCTGGAGGCAGGCCGGCCATGGCCATCCCGGCGACGAGCAGCCCGAGCGCCACGACATGCCCAGGACCGCCGAGCAGAAACGCCAGGTAATAGAGCGCCGAAACGAGCGCGGTGTCGGTGCCGACTTCTGGCCGAGAAAGCGTCCAGCCCAGCGACGCGGTCAGGGCCAACGCGCCGGCCGCCAAGGTGCCGCCCGCCAGCGCGACCATGACTCCCGGCCCGCCCGCGCCCAGCCGACGCAGCCGGGAACTGGCCGTCGCAGCGTAGAGCGCCAACGGCACCGACGACGCGAACACGCTGAAGGCGATGACTTGTATCGCCTCCGGCTCGCCGCGGACATACTTGTGGACTGCTGTCGCAGGGCCATAGGGAAGTGGCATCACGCCGCCCATCGCCACTCCCACGGCCAGGCCGCCGAACAGCAGAGCAAGACACGCCGCCGCCAGCGACACCAGGCCCGGCCCACGCGGCAGGCGCGGTGGCGAGGTGGACTCCCTCATCCCATGACAGATTACTAAGCCAGCCGGGTGATTTCGACGACCACGTCGAGGTCGGTCGCGCCTTCCCCGGAGTAAATGCCTTTCAGCGGGGAGACGTCGGCGTAGTCGCGGCCGACGCCCACACTGACGTACTGCTCGTTGATCTCGGTGTCATTGGTCGGGTCATAGTCCCACCAACCCCCGGTCCAGGCCTGGATCCAGGCGTGGCTTCGGCCATCGACAGTGTCCCCGACCACGGCATCGCGTTTGGGAAGCAGGTACCCCGACACATATCGCGCGGGAATACCGATGCTGCGCAGGACAATCAGCGACAAGTGCGCGAAATCCTGGCAGACACCCTTGCCCTCGCGCAGTGCGTCCAGCCCGGACGAGTGCACACCGGTAACGCCCGGCAGGTATTCCAGTTCGCTGCGCGCCCACTGTGTCGCAGCGACGACCGCTTCGGCCGGTTCATGGTATTTGGCAATCCTTTTGCCCACCGCGGCGACGCGTTTGCTCACCGGCGCGTAGTCCGTCGGGCTGAGCACTTCGTCGAACCGGTCGATGACGGCCTCATCCAGCAGCTCAGTCCAGGTGAGCTTCGCCGTCGGCGGCTCTGGCTGGTCGGTTTCGACGACCGAGGAGGATGTCACCGTCAGCTCGGTGTGCGGTGCGTGCAGATCGAACGCCGTCACCGTGGTACCCCAGTAGTCGACATAGCGGTACCAGCGGGTGGCCGGTACCGTCTCGACGCGGTTGAGGATGACGTTTTGCCGAGCATCCGATCGCGGCGTCAGCCGGACTTCGTTGTAAGAGGCCGTCACTGGCGACGGGTAGGCATACCCGGTTTCGTGCACCACCCGCACCCGCCACATCAGGTCGTCCCCCGCGTAGCCGGCTGCGGGCGGCGTTCAGCGGCATCCGACCATGCCACCCACGGCACAGCGTGAAAGTACTGCAGCGCCAGAGCTTCTCCGACATCGCGGCAGGTCTTCTGCAAGCCGGCCAGCCGGGCTTCCAGTGATTCGAGCAGCACACCCGGTTCAATGAATTCCAGTTCGCTGCGGGCACGGCCGAGCAACCGCTGCGCCTCGGCCCTGGCCCCGACCCGGCTGTGCGGGTCGCGTAACAGTTCGTCGAGGTTGTGTTCGGCCAGCTTGAGCGAATAGAAGATCGACCGTGGGAACAGCCGGTCCAACAGGATGAATTCGACCACCCGGTTGGCGTCCAATACACCACGGTAGGTGCGCAAGTACGTGTCGTGGGCGCCGGCCGAGCGCAGCACGGTGACCCAGGCGGGCGACGAGGCGCTGTCCCCCACCCGGGACAGCAACAGCCGCACCGTCATGTCCACCCGTTCGATCGCGCGACCCAGCATCATGAACCGGTAGCCGTCATCACGCGACAGCGTCGAGTCGGCCAGGCCGGCGAACATCGCCGCCCGACCCTCGATGAACGTTAGAAAACCATGCGGCCCAAAACGTTTGGCTGCGCGTTCACGTTCGGCAAGCGCGTTGTAGGTGGTGTTGAGGCATTCCCAGGTCTCGCTGGACGTCACTTCCCGTGCCGACCGTGCATTTTCCCGTGCGCACGTGACCGCCTCGACGATGGAGGAACCGCCCCGGGTGTTATGACTGAACGCGACGAGGTCGGTCAGCGACCACACGTCCAGCTCGGTGTCCGGCGGCTGGATGCCGAGTACGTGCAGCAGCACCCGGGAGGTGTGGTCGGGGTCGACGCTGGAGTCTTCGAGCAGCTGGTGCACGGTGACGTCGAGAATGCGCGCGGTGTCGTCGGCACGCTCGACGTAGCGACCGATCCAATACAGCGCTTCGGCGTTGCGAGCCAGCATCAGTCCATCACCGCCTATTGCTGTTGTTGGGAGTGTTGATCGCTCGCCGCCCGGGAGGGCCGCGGCTGTGGTCGCTGGCCCGAGCCGTCGGCTTCCGGCTCGCCGGCCGGCACGGCCGGGGGCAGCGAACGCACGATCTGGGCGGCACCGAGCTCACGGTTGGCCACTGAGGCGCGCGATGCCAGAACCCAGGTGTCTTTGGAGCCGCCACCCTGGCTGGAGTTGACGACCAGCGAGCCTTCAACCAGCGCCACCCGGCTCAGGCCGCCCGGCAGCACCCAAACGTCGTCGCCGTCGTTGACGGCGAACGGTCGCAGATCGACATGCCTTGGCGCCAGGTTGTCTCCGACCTGGGTCGGGACGGTCGATAACTGCATCATCGGTTGGGCGATCCAGCTGCGGGGATCGTCGCGAATCTTCTTGCTGACGGTGGCGAGTTCCTTTTCCGA